>JASHXZ010000648.1 GCA_030043285.1 Xanthobacteraceae bacterium
TGGTCGCCAGCGCCACGCCTGGATTGACCAGCACCGCGGGCAGCGGCGGTACCTTGAGCGGCGCCGACAAGATATCGCCAATGCCGCGCATCAGCCGCGGGCGCGGATCGAGGCAGACCGGCACGTCAGCGCCGGTCGCCCGTGCGGCATCGAACAGCCGGCCATCGTCGGCGGTTAGATCGTTGGCGCGCGCCAAGAGGCGCAGCGCCGCGGCCGCGTCGGCGGATCCGCCGCCAAGGCCGGCGGCGACCGGCAGCCGCTTGTCAAGGTGGAAGCTGCCAAGGCGCAGTCCGGCGACGCGCGCGGCGAGCGCCCCGGCCGCCTTGACGACCAGATTGTCAGCGCCCTCGCCGGCCTGCACTGCACCCGGCCCGCTCACCGTCAGCTTAAGCTCGCCGAATGGCGCGAAGCTTAGTTCGTCGCCGATGTCGGCGAACGCCACCAAGCTTTCCAGGTCATGATAGCCGTCGGCGCGGCGGCCAACCACCCGCAGGGTCAGGTTGACTTTGGCAGGCGCGCTTTCGACCAAGCTTTCCGGCGCGCCCAAGATCACCCGCCGCTGCCGTCCTTCTTGGCCTTGAGCGCATCCGCCGAGGACGGAGAGTTATCAGGCGGCAGCCCGTCCTTGAGCTTCTTCTCCAGCGTCGCGAGCTCATCCGGCTCAGGCTTGAAGTCCTTGGCTTGCGCCCACTGGAAGTGCGCCTCCAGCGTGCGTCCGACCCGCCAATAGGCGTCGCCGAGATGGTCGTTGATGGTCGGATCGTCGGGCTTGAGCAGCACCGCGCGCTCGAGATTCTTGACCGCCTCGTCGTAATCGCCGGTGCGGAAATAGGCCCAGCCGAGCGAATCGACGATATAGCCGTCATCCGGACGCTGCTCGACGGCCTTGCGGATCATGTCCATGCCCTCTTCGAGGTGCAGGCCCTTATCGACCCACGAATAGCCGAGATAGTTCAGCACCAGCGGCTGATCGGGGAACAGTTCGAGCGCCTTTTTCATGTCGGCTTCGGCGTTCGGCCACTGATCCGCGCGCTCGTAACAGATGCCGCGGAAATAGAACATGACCCAGTTCGCCTTCTTCGGCTCCGGGATCGTGGCGATGGCCTTGCCGTAGGCATCGGCGCAGCCGGCAAAATCCTTGCGGCCGCGATCGACATTGCCCAGGGCCATCAGCGCTTCGGTATCCTTCGGGTGCCCGGCAACGACATGGTCGAGCTGCTTCTTGGCCTCGTCGGTGCGGTCGAGCGCATCGAGGTCGATGGCGGACTGGATTTGCGCGCTGCGTGCCAACGGCGAATTTTCCGGGATGCGCTCATAAACCTTGATCGCCAGGTCCGGCTTTTTCAGCGTCTCGAACAGGTCGGCGAGCGACAACAGCGCCATGCCATGCGTCGGCTCGAGATAGAGCGCGAGCTGCAGATAAACCAGCGCCAAATCTTCGCCGCCGCGGCGGCCGATCGAGGCGCCGATGCCGTAAAGCGCTTCGGCGGCGCCATCCTGCGCCGAATCGACCAGCGGCGGCAGCTTGGCGCCGTCGGAAATCTGTTTGATCTCCTGCTGGATCAACGGGTGATCCGGCAGCTGCGCATCGAAGTCGCGATACACCTGCAGTGCCGCATCCTTGCCGCCGTTGCGCGACAGATAGCGGCCGTACGCCTGCACGGTGCGCAGCGCCGTGGAGTCGGCCTTATAAGCGCTGGCGTAACGCTTGCCGGCGGCGTCCTTCTTGTGGGCAAGATCGAGCATCAGGCCGGCATGCAGATCTTTGAAGATGCCGTACCAGTCCGGTCCGGAGAGCCGGTCCATCTCGTCGACCGCGCCGTGCACATCGCCACTGCCGTAGCTCGCCCAGGCCGACAACAGCGCGGCGGTCAAGTCGGTGACCGGGCCGTGCACGGACTGGGAAAAGTCCTGCCGGGCCAGACCGTATTGCCGCTGCTTGAGCGCCCGTACGCCCAGCACCAGGCGGGCGATGCGGTCGTTATGGTCGACCTGCAGCACTTTGTCGGCGAGCTTGGCGGCCTGATCGACGTCGCCGTCGGTCAACACCGAGAGAAACGCGTGGCTGAGCAGGTCCGGATTGTGCGGATCGCTCTTGAGCACATTGAGGTAGTAGGACGCTGCCGCCGCCGCGTCACGTTCGACGCCGGCATGGCGGGCCGCCAGATAATTGCCGGCGGCGTTGTCCGACAGGACGTCCTGCTGGCTCGGCGCCTGGGCAGCACGTGCGGCGGGCAGGCTCAACATCACGACAGCGCCAATGACGGCGGCATGCCGGTACAGCAGCGAATGAGTCACGGAAGCTCCATCGATCGCATTGATTGGCGGATCGGAATCGCGCGTCGAAATCGCGCGCGACGACAACCCCTTTTGGACCCTTTTACCGGGTCCGCGCAAGGACCGCTTCGCCATTAGGCGCGCCAACGGCGGCAAAATCGCGGCAACAGCCACAGGCTGCCGACCTGCCGGATACCTGCGACAAACCGGCACCTGTCGGCAGACCACGAACCGTCCCGGCGAAGGCAATGAAAAGCTTGGCGAAGTTACCTGATCAATCAGGCGCGCGTATTGCGCAGGCTTTCGAACAACCAGGCGTCCCTGCCCAGATCGCGCTCCAGCATTCCGGAAGTCGAGCCGACGCTGCTGCGCTCGGCGACAGCGCCAGGTGTCGTCGCATCGGCTTCCTGGGGTTCATGCTCTTGTCGCCGCACCGCCGATTCGAGCTGCCAGAACAGATTGCCCAGCGACGTTATGGTGTGTTCGGCGCCCGCCAAGGCGGTGGCCCGGCACGCCAACTCGGCGACCGATTCCGCTTGTGCCCTTCTCAGGCTTTCGATTTCGCTCTCGCTTTCGCGCAGGCGCTGCTGCATTTGTTCGAGCCGCTTCTCGGCGCTCTCGGCTCGCGCCGAAACCAGCGCAAGTTGGTGGTCTCGGACGGATATGTCGGTTCGGCCCTGCTCGCTTGTCTTTATCCGTTCCGCCTCCACTGCAGCCAACGCGCGCCGGGCGCGTTCGAGCTGTTCCTGCTTGATCTGAAGATCGGCAGAAAGCTCGGTCGTGCGGTGCGACAGTTTCGAATTCTCGTCGGACTTGAGCGCAAGGGATTTTTCCAGCGGCGCTCGCTCGGCCTCCGCTACAGCCAACGCAAGACGCGCGCGCTCGAGCTGATCAACTTTGATCTGGAGATCGGCGGACAACTGCGTAACGCGGAGCGAGAAGCGTGAATTTTCATCGGACTTCAACGCTAAGGACTTGTCCAGCGAGATTCGCTCCGACTCCGCAGAAGCTAACGCGAGCCGGGCGCTCTCGAACTGATCATGCTTGATCTGGAGATCGGCGCAGAGCTCCGTAATGCGGTCCGACAGGCTTGAATTTTCATCGCTCTTGAGCGCAAGCGACGTCTCCAGCGAAGCCGCCCTGTTCTGTTGATGGGTGAGCTGCTCGTGGGCTTGCTCCAGTTCGTACTCCAACTCTGCGATGCGCCGGTCGGCCGCGGCGGCGCGGAGCGCTTGCGCAGCCAGCGTCTGCCGCCGCCCATTGAGCGTCCACGTAAAGCCGTCTTCCGCCGCCATGGCGCTTTCCGCGGGGCTCGTCCGACCGTCGCTGAGGTTCGCCCCGGCCCAGTTCTCAGTCCGATTGCTATTGCGGCTATGGTTAATGGAAGCTTAACGCCGGCAGACTACGCCAAGCCCCAGGGCAGCTTGGCCATCTCAGTGCAGGACCTGGTAGCCCAGCACGCCGAGCTCGATGGCGATCAGAATGACGATGGCGATTTCCAGCCGCAGCGAACGGCGCGTATCGATAATGTCGGTCAGCACCTGAGCGGTCTCGGCGATGACCGATAGTTTGCGCGACAGCGTCTCGGCACGTTCCTTGAGCTCATACTCGTCCTGCAATCGGGCGTAGAGCCGCTCCAAATCCTGACGATCCCACACGACATCCGGCTTTTCCGTCACCGCGACACGGCCCGAGACGCGCTGCCGCACCAGCAACGCGTTGCCGATGTGCTGCAAGATGGTGCGCCGCGTCGCCGTCACCCGCCCTCTTTCGGCGAGTTCGCGGGCAAACGGTTCGACCAGCTCGAACACCGAGGCGACCTCGCGCTCGTCGCGGGCGAGCACGACGCTTTTCGACAGCGCATCGGCAATGATGATCAGCCGGTCCGGCGTAGCGTTCTTCAAGATCATCGGGCCGCCCGGCAGGATCTGATCCTCCTTGTCGGGCGCGACCTCGATGAGCAATGTTTCGTCTTCAACGACGGCGACCGGGCTGATCAGACGCGGCTGCAGCGACCGCAATATCTCGGCCTCTTCCTGGGACGACGTGCACATGATCACCGCAACGCCATAGCGGAATAAGGTCACCAAGCCTTCGGCGCCAACGCGGTAGGTCAGCGGCACCGTCGAGATCACGCCTTCATGTTCGAGGCCTGCAGTATCGATGCGGTCGCTCAGCAGCATGGCCTTGATGCGTTTCGTGCTGCGGAGAACCTGGCGGCCATCGCCGGCCGCCTGGGAACTCACGGTAGCGGTGTCCGCCATGACTGTCCTCTTCTGAAAAGAATGCCGAGGCCGCGAAAAGCCGACGCACGCCGTTTACATTTGTGCGCTGCTCGGGCGAATCAAGGCAGTTCGATCCGGCGCGCGGTGACCGCGATTTTTCGGATACTTGCGCAGCGGGCTGACCTCCGCGTCCGCGCCCCGTTTTGCTTTATTCGATTTTTCCCGTTGCAATCTCACATCTTTTTATTAGTTCCTGCGCAAAACCTTGCCTATCGCGGCCCGCCCCGACCGAATTTATCGATTTGACACCGTGCGCACGTCGCCTTGATCTGCCCGCGTGAGGGCGATACGGTTCCCGGTCGCAGCTGCTTTGGTCGTTAGCACTGACAATGCTCATGCGGCGGCTCAGTTCGTCTTCCAGGAAAAGCCGGCGCCTTGGCGCGGCCTTGTTTGCAGCTATTGCGGCGGCCGCTCTCGCCGGCTGCGGCTCCAAAAACGCTTACGTCAAGCCGCCGCCTCCGAAAGTCACGGTCGCGCAGCCGTTGCAGCAGCCAGTGACAATCTATCTCGAGCTGACCGGCAACACGGCGCCATACCGAACGGCCAATCTGGTTGCGCGGGTCCAGGGCTTTCTTGAAACCATCGATTATCAGGATGGCGCCTCGGTCAAGACCGGAGCGCAGCTGTTCGGCATCGAGCGCGCTATTTATCAAGCGCAGCTCGACCAGGCCAAAGCGCAACTGGCGAAGGACCAGTCGGTGCTCGCCCAAGCGCAAAGCAATTTGAAGCGCTATCAAACGCTGCGACAGCAGAATTCAATCGCGGCGCAGCAGGCAGAAGACCAAGCCTTCGTCGTGCAGCAGAACCAGGCGACCGTCGACCTTGATAAGGCCAATGTCGACACCGCGAACATCAATCTGGGCTACACCAAGGTCCTCGCCCCGTTCGACGGCGTCGTCACCAATCATCTGGTCGACATCGGCACGCTGGTTGGCGTCGCCGGAACCATCACCCCGCTCGCAACCATCGTCCAGACCGACCCGATCTATGCCAATTTCACCGTGAGCGAGCCGCAAGTTTTGGCGATCCAGCACAACCTCGCCGAGCGGGGCAAGAACTTGCGCACGACAGGCCTGTCGGACATCCCGGTCGAGATCGGCCTGCAGAACGAGGAGGGCTATCCTCATAAAGGACACATGGACTACGTCTCGCCGCAACTCGACACCGCGACCGGCACGTTGGCGGCGCGCGGTCTATTCGACAACAAGGACCACGCGCTGCTGCCAGGTCTGTTCGTGCGAATCAGGCTTCCGGTCGGGCACCACGACGACGCTCTGCTGACGCGCGACGATGCGATCGGAACGAGCCAGGAAGGCAGCTATGTGCTGGTGGTCGGCCCGGACAATGTCGTTGAGCGCAAGATTGTCAAAACCGGACAAAAGCAGGGTCAGCTCCGGATCATTGATTCCGGACTAGCTGCCAGCGACTGGGTCGTGACCGAAGGCGTTCAGCGCGCCTTTCCGGGCGCCAAGGTCGCACCGCAGCAAACCAAGCTGACGTCAGACGCCGCCAATCAATCGACTTCCGGCGGGACCAACGCGCCCAACCCGGCGGCACAATGAAGCATCGCGAGGCACCAGCATGATCTCGCGTTTTTTCATCGATCGGCCGGTGCTGTCAAATGTGCTGGCTCTGGTCTTCGTCCTCGTCGGGCTGGTTTCGCTCTATCAATTGCCGAGCGCCCAATATCCGAATGTCGTACCGCCGACCATACAGGTCTCGACGCGCTACCCCGGCGCCACTGCCAGCACCCTGATCGACACGGTGGCGCTGCCGATCGAGCAGAGCGTCAATGGCGTCGAAGACATGCTGTACATGCAGTCGACGAGCGCCAGCGACGGCACCTATAGTTTGACCGTCACGTTTGCGATCGGCACCGATCCCAATAAGGCGCAGATCCTGGTGCAGAACCAGGTTTCGGCGGCGCTTTCGTCATTGCCCCTGCCGGTGCAAGCCGAGGGGGTGACGACGGCGAAGCGGTCGAGCTCGATACTCGAATTCGTCACGCTGGCTTCGCCCGACGGCCGCTTCGACGGCCTGTTCCTGGCGAACTACGCCGTCATCAACCTGCAGAACGAGCTCACCCGCCTCAACGGCGTCGGCAACGTGCAGGTCTTCGGCGCCGGGCAATACGCCATGCGGGTCTGGATGAATCCGGACCTGCTTCAGGCGCGGGCCCTGACGCCGCAGGATGTCATCAATGCCATCCAGCAGCAGAGTCAGGAAGTGCCGGCCGGCCAGGTCGGCGCGCCGCCGGCGCCGCCGGGCCAGCAATTCCAATATTCGCTCGACCTCAAAGGCCGCCTCGACAACCCCGCCGAGTTCGAAAACATTATCGTCAAAGCGGATCCCACCAATGGCGGACAGATCACCAGAATCCGCGATATCGGCCGCGTCGAGCTAGGCGCCCAAACCTACAGTCAATCGTTCAACCTCGACGGCAAGCCGGCAGCCGGCATCGCCATCTCGCTGCTGCCGAACGCCAACGCCATTGCGGTTGCCGATGAGGTCAAGGCCAAGATGGACGAGCTCGCCAAGAGCTTCCCTGCCGGCCTGACCTATCTGACGCCGTACGACACCACGAAATTCGTGCGCGCCTCGATCCGGGAGGTCTACGTCACCCTGATCGAGGCCGCGGTTCTGGTGCTGATCGTCATTCTGGTCTTCCTGCAGGATTGGCGAGCGATGCTGGTGCCGGCGACAACCGTTCCGGTGACGATCATCGGCGCTTTCGCCGCGATGGCGGCGCTTGGCTTTACCATCAATCTGGCGACGCTGTTCGCCATCGTGTTGGCGATCGGCATCGTCGTCGACGATGCGATCGTCATTGTCGAAGGCGTCTCGCGCTATGTCGAGCAGGGCATCCCCGGCCGCGAGGCGGCCGGCAGGGCGATGGACGACCTGACCGGCCCGGTCATCGGCATCACGCTGGTGCTGATGTCGGTGTTTATTCCGGCCGCATTTTTGCCCGGGCTCACCGGCCAACTCTACCGGCAGTTCGCGCTCGTCATCGCCGCCACGGCCCTCATCAGCGCCATCAATGCGATGACCTTGAAGCCGACGCAAAGCGCGTTGTGGCTACGGCCGCCGCGGCCTCTGCAAAGCCGCAACTTTTTCTACCGCGGCTTCAATGCAGTTTATGGGCGCCTCGAGGGCGGCTATGTCCGGCTGATGGGTGCCATGACGCGCCACAGCGGCGCGATGGTCGTGCTCGCGCTCATTCTGATCGTCGTCGCAATCTGGGGGCTGACGCGGGTGCCGACCTCGTTCTTGCCGGACGAGGACCAAGGCTACGCGATCGTCAGCGCCCAACTGCCGGACGGCGCCTCGAAGGAGCGGACCGACGCGGTGCTGCAACAGATCACACGAATCGCCCAGCACGTGCCCGGCGTCGACCATGTCATCGCCGTCAGCGGTATTTCCGTTCTGGACAACTTCGCATCGCTCGCCAACGCGGGCGTGGCGTTCATCGTTCTCAAGGACTGGGACGTGCGGTTGAAGCAGAAGGGGCAGGATCTGCGTTCCATCATCCAGAATCTCAATCGCTCCCTGCAGGTCGTAAGCCAAGCCGTCGTGTTCGCGCTGCCGCCGCCGCCGATCCAGGGCATCGGCAATGTCGGCGGCTTCTCGATGCAGGTCGAGATCCGAAACGGCGAGTTCGACTACGCTCTATTGCAGAGCCTCACCGACACCGTCGTCAGCAACGGCAATGCGCAATCAGCGCTGCAGAGGCTCAGTACGACCTTCCGGGCCGCCGCCCCGCAATTCAGGGTGACCGTCGACCGCATCAAGGCCGAGACGCTCGGCATTACGACGGGTAACGTCTTTGCTGCCCTGTCGACCTATGTCGGATCGGATTACGCGGCCCAGTTCAACAACTTCGGCCACGTTTTCCAGGTCTACACGCAGGCGCTGCCCGACTACCGGGCGACCATCGACGATATCCGCCGACTCAAAGTCAAGGCGGGTAACGGCGTCATGACGCCGATCGGAACGGTGGTCGACGTCCAGCAGGTTCAAGGTCCGCTCCTGATCAGCCTCTATAATCTCTATCCATCGGCCACAGTCGTCGGCAGCCCTGCCCCAGGCTTCAGCTCGGGCGAAGCGCTCGACATCATGGACCAGATCGGCGCGCAGACATTGCCGCGCGGCACCGGCTTCGAATGGACCGCGATGTCCTACCAGGAGAAGGCGGTTGGCAAGCAGATTTACTTCGTGTTCGGCTTCGCGGTGCTGCTCGTCTATTTCGTCCTGGCGGGTCAGTACGAGAGCTGGATCCTGCCGCTCTCGGTCATCCTCTGCGTTCCGCTGGCGCTTCTCGGAACGGTCACGGCGCTGACCGCTCTCGGCGGCTCCAACAATCTCTATACCCAGATCGGGCTCATCCTCCTGATCGCGCTCGGCAGCAAGAACGCGATTTTAGTCGTTGAATATGCGCGCCAGAGACGCGCCGAGGGGATGGACGCCATCAGCGCAGCGGTGGAGGGGGCGAGGCTCCGGTTCCGGCCCATTCTGATGACCTCGTTCGCCTTTATTCTGGGCGTATTTCCGCTCGTCATCGCGACCGGCGCCGGCGCCGGGGCGCGCCGATCGATCGGCATCGCGGTGTTCAGCGGCATGATCGCCTCGACCTGCCTTGTGGTCGTGTTCGTTCCGTCCTTCTATGTCGTGATGCAGCACTTCGACGAGCGAAGAAGACGCCGCGCCGCGCGCAATGATACGCCGTCGCCTCCGAGCCCGGATGGCGCGGCCCCGCACTCTTCGGTGTAGGGGTCCGCGGCTAAGCAGTTACGGCAGATCAGCGATCGAAACGGCGGTCGAATTCCGCAGCGCGCAGCGCCAGATCGACTGCAAGCTCTTCCAAGGCGTGGGCGAGTTCCCGGTCCGAGCAGTCGGCAGCCAGGCGCGTAGCGCGTTGCGCAAGGGCGCGCAGTTCGTCGGTAATGCTTTTGACCATATGCCTAAATCTTCCGCTCGGCTCAAATCGTGCAAGGCGTGTGACTTAAGGATTTTTGCAGTGCGGCGCCTTGTCGTTTGTGGACAAAAATTTGTTATTTATGGCCAGGGGCCGCCGCCAAGCCTGTCAGGCGGAGTCCGGCAGACTGCGTCGGCGCGATTCCCCCCGATCAGGCAACGCCTTCGATTGTAACGGCTGTCGGGCCCGCGCGACGCTCGGCACCATTCCGGTCCAGCGCTGAAAGGCGTGCGTGAATGCGCCGATCTCGGCGTAGCCGAGCAGCCAGGCAATTTCCGAGATCGCCAGCGTGCGATCGGCAAGATAACGATCGGCAAGCGCCGCGCGTGTCCGTGTCAATATAGCGGCGAACGACGAGCCTTCGCTTGCCAATCGTCGAGCCAATGTCCGCGGGCTCATGCCGAACTTTGCCGCCACGACGTCGTGGCGCGCCTGGCCGTGGGGCAGCAGCGTGGCAATCGCATTCTCCACCTGCATCTTCAAGGGGCTGCGCTTCGTCGCCCGCCGGGCCAGCGCCGCTTCGCAGCACTCGACGCAAAGGCGATGCAGATGCGGATCGGCCGATACGATCGGCAGGTTCCAGCTTGCCGCCGGCCACTCGATCTCGTCGATGCCGGCGCCATCCTCGATGCTGCAGTCGAGGAATTTCTCCAGCTTCGCCTTGTCGCCGGAGATGCGGTGCATGATCCGCACCGCGACGGGCTTGAGCGGCTGGCCGGTCAAGTGCCGG
>JASHXZ010000649.1 GCA_030043285.1 Xanthobacteraceae bacterium
TGGCGCGACGATCGAGGATTTCAACGGCCGGCGCCACCGGTATCCTAATTCCTCGTCCTGAAGGCGCGAACCGACGGTGTGCCTCGAAGGATGAGGCCCCGGCGCCGCGGCCTACATCCTTCGATGCCCGCGCTACGTACGGGCACCTCAGGACGAGGTTCATGCGTTGTGCAAACGAGTTACGCCGCCGCGGCGAAGAAGACGTCGGTCTCGAACGCGTAGCCGCAGGCTTCGCACGACCAAGTGTGCCGGACCCGCCGCTCGTTGAGATATTCCGACCAGTCGGGCGCCAGGAGCCATTCGCCGCATTGCGGACACTGGTTCTTGTTGGCGACCGCGAGCCGGTCTTTGACCGCGTGTTTGGTCTGCAGGGTCATTGCCATCTCCCTGGACCCCTCCCTTTGTTGCCCCGTAGGTCGCCCAACTCTGTGGCACCGACGTGACGAAGCTGCGTCAGCCGAGCGGAGAAGGGGTGGAATTGTCTTGCCGACGGCGCGCGACGCGATTGCGACGCTGGCAGTCGTGTCATAGATTCGTATCGGCGGTGCGACGTGCGGCACTGCAGCAATAACGATGGAGCGCGCCATGCCGAACACGCGAGCCGAATTCATGGCGCTGATGATTGTTGCGCTCGCCGCGTGCGCGGTTCTGGCGTCTACCGCCGGCGCGTCGGCGCCTGCCGCGCGGCATCGCGCCGGCCCGCCGGCGTTGCGCTCTTCCGCCGGCGCGGCGGCGCCGCTCGTGATTGCGCAAAATCCGTCAAATCCGTTCACGCTGTCGCAAATCCCGGAACCGCCGGTATCGCCGATCAATCCCGGCACGCTACCCGGCACCACCGCGGCGATCGGCGGCAGCGCCACTGGAACTAATTCGATCACCGGTCTGCCCTGCAACGGCTCAGGCTCGCTTTCGATCAGCGGCGCCGGCGGCCTGCCCGGTACGACCTCCGCCCCACCGCCTGGCAGCAACGAGACGCTCGACCAAATCCCGGTCGGCGCACCGCCCGTCACCAGCATCTACGGCTCGCAGTCGAGCCTGGGGGCGTGCTGACACAATTGTTCACGCATTGACATTAGCGACGGCGCTGCAACAGGGGCAGCTTGGCTCGTCCTGAGCTTCATCGGTGATGCTCGGCAGACGAAGCAGTCTCATTGTTTGGTCCACGCGGCACAGCGCAAAGCTCAGTGGCTTGTGTTTCCCACGAAACGGTATTTCAGGGCCAGCACTTCATTTTCGCTTGTGACGTGCGTCACACTGGCATGTGCACGAAAGGTGTAATTTGTGAGCAATGCTCCGAAGAGGGCCACAAGTTCAGGTCGCCCACCGATCTTGAAGAGGCTCTGGCGGCGATCACGGAGAGCGCCATGCCTGGGACCATCTTCATCAGCCACAGAGCTGAATACGCGAGCCTAGTCCGCGACCTCAAGAAAGCGATCGAGGGCTCGTCGCGCGGAAAAATCGTCGTCGTCATCTCGGAAGACCTGCCGGGTGGAAAAGAGTGGCGACCAGCCATCAAATCGCACCTGAAGGAGGCAAAGTATCTTTTTCTCGTTTACGGGGCGGCCTATGAAGACTGGTCCTGGTGCTTCTACGAGGTTGGCTATTTCGCTGCCACCCATCCTGAAGTACAAGATTCCATTTATTGCATCTCCCGTCCCCAGGTGGCCCCTCCGGGCCCGCTGAGCGATCTGCAGATGGTTGCCGATGAAGATCGGCTCATCGGGGATCTTATGAAAATCTATGGCGAGAACAACGTCGACTATGATGCGGGCAGGCTGCGCGACACCATCGAGCACACTGCCAAAGGCCTGTTTGGAAAACTCGCGGAGTCCGTCTTTTATCCGCGCGTCTGCTTCACCGCCAGGGACGCTGATTTTGGCGCTCATCCTGGTATCCCGGCCGGCGCCGTTATCAAGGCCGAGGCGACGACGCTGAGGGACCTCTTCGGAATATGCCGCAATGCGGCTCCGTGGACCGATGTTACGCAAGCCGCGGCCGATTGGCCGCAGCAGGAAGCGTCCTTCTTTTCCAAGTGGCTGGAGGAGACCAAGCAGATTATTCTTGCCGCGCGCAAGAACAGATACATTCCGCCGCAGACCGTACTCGTTCACGGCAGCCAGCGCGCTCGTTTCCTGCTGTACGTCGCCCGCACACAAGCCGATGGGTTGTATTACTGCGAATTCCTTGTCATCGACGAAGCGGGCGGGCCGGCGCTCGGCTTGAACCCGCAGCAGCTCGCGCTTCTGACCAGCGTGCGGATGGGTTTTCGCTTCCGCTCCGAGTTCATCAAGAAGTTCGGCATTCCTCCGATTGGATTGTCCGAGGAGCAGCGCCGTACCTGGATTCGAGACATACCGCGGATTATCGACGGTATCATGAGGGAATCGAACGCTCGCGGAAACCTCACGTTGGACGATCTGCAAAGCGCTTTCGGGGATCACGAGGCTGAGGCCGACCGCATCGGAGCGATTGTGGGTTACTGGGAGGGGCTGAGGGAGAATTTGTATGGCGCCCTCGGGCTCTCATCCGAGGGGGAGGTGGTGTCGGATCAAGGACTGATTGGACCGAACCTGGATAAGTACCGCCTCGCGTTCGATGCGCTACGGCTCATCAACACCGAGTTTCTCTCGCGTTGCTGTGCCCGCGTATCGGGCCTGATGACGCGGCCCGAGGACGAATTGCGAAGGAATGCTGAGCTCATCGATGAGAAGGTCAAGGCTCTTAATCAATTGGTGGCGGGCTGCGCCGCTCCGCCCGATCCGCGTGCTGCACCGGGCGCGGGCAGTGATAAAATCGACATGGCTCCGTTGCCGCTTCCGGCCGACCCGGGGAGCCCGGGCAACCGGCCACACGTCTAAATGCCGGTTGCAAGCTTGGCGTAATTAGAAATCGCGCGTCACGATCGGCGGCAAGGACATCCGACCGGAAGCAGTACAGAAACCCATGTCGTCCACGCGCCTCGCCTTTGTCATCATGCCGTTCGGCCGGAAGAAGGCCCCGGATGGCAGCGAAATCGACTTCGACGCGGTTTACGCCAAGCTGCTTGCGCCCGCCGTGCAGTCCGCCGGTCTCCAGCCTCGCCGGGCCGATGCTGAGCGCCGGGGCGGTTCGATTCATGCCGACATGTTCCAGGAGCTGTTGTTGGCCGAATTCGTCGTGGCCGACCTCACGCTGGACAATCCGAATGTGTGGTACGAAATCGGCGTGCGGCACGCGCTGCGGCAGAGCGGAGCCGTGCTCACATATGCGTTGCGAGACCGTCTTCCTTTCGACATCGCGGGCCAGCGCATGCAGCGCTACACGCTGCTCAATGGCGACGTTGATCCGGCCAAGGTCGATGCCGAACGCAAGGCACTTACTGAGATGATCGCCGCGACGCTCGGCGATTGGCGCGGGCGCCGCTCCAGTCCGGTATACCAGCAGCTGCCAAATCTCGTCGAACCAGACTGGAAATCCCTCAAGGTCGGAAGCGTCAACGAATTCTGGCAAGGGCTCGAAGATTGGGAGAGCCGGATCGAGATTTTGCGTCGAAAGCAGCGTCCCGGCGATATCCTGGTGCTTGCCGAGGAGACGCCGAACCGCGTGCTCGAGTTCGAGGCCTTACGCAAAGCCGCGCGGTCGCTCTTGCAGTTGAACCATCCCCGCTATGCGTTGAGCGTGACCGAACAGGCGCGCGCGCTTGATCCGGATGACGTCGAGGCTCGTCAGATCGAGGCGATCGTGCTCGGCCGCCTGCGCCGGTTCGAGGAGGCGCGCGAACTGCTGCGGCGACTGGCAGAGCAACACAGGGACGGAGAAACCCTCGGCCTCCTGGCGCGGACCTGGAAGGACGAATGGATTCGCTTCTGGAACGCGCATCCGCAGCGCAAGACCGATCCGCTCGCGGCGGCGCGCGATACCGCGGCGACCTTGCGCAGCGCCAGCGAGGCCTATCTCGAAGCATTCCGCACCGCGCCGGCCGATTACTATCCGGGCATCAACGCCCTCACCCTGGGCCGTCTGTGGGAGCATGTGACCGGACGCCAGAGCACGCCGGACCTCGCCATGATCAGCGCCGGCGTCGCCTGGGCTGCCGACTGCGCACTGGCGCGCAACAGGAACTTCTGGGCCCTCGCGACGAGGGCTGAGTTGGCGCTCGTCGAGAACCGCGCCGGGGCGGCCCTCGACGATTACAGCGAGGCGGCAGCGCTCGCTGTCGCCAATCGGGATCGCTTTGCCATCGATTCGGCCAGCCAGCAGCTCCATTTCCTCGGCGAGCTCAAATTCCATGCCGACATCGTCGCCAAGGCGGCGCCCCTCATGGATCGTGCCAAGGGGCAGCTTGATGCATTGCTCGGCGGCGACACATCCAAACCGGCCGGGCCGGCCCACGTCGTCCTGTTCAGCGGCCACATGATCGACAATCCTGCCGTGCGGGGCGATGGCAAGGCGAAACCCGCACGCTTTCCGACCACCAAGGTCGACGCGGCGGCCGCGCGCATTCACCAGGCCCTGGACGAGATCGGGGCAGGCGCCGGCGATCTCGGTCTGTGCGGCGGGGCGAGCGGTAGCGATCTCCTGTTCGCGGAAGCGTGCCTCGCACGCGGCATGCGACTGGAGATCCGCCTCGCGCGCAGGGAAAACGAGTTTCGTGCTGAATCGGTGACCTTTGCCGACCCCGATCACCGATGGGAGCGGAGCTTCGATGCCGTCACGCACAACGCGGCAACCGTCGTTCTCGTCGTCCCCGACGAGCTGGGCCCCGCGCCGGACGGTGTCAGCGTCCACGATCGTTGCAACCGCTTGATGCTCTATTCTGCGCTCGCGTACGGCCTCGACCGCGTCTCCTTTGTCGCCCTGTGGAATGGCGAGCCCGGCGACGGCCCGGGCGGGACACAGCACATGGTGGAGCTCGCGAGAAAGCTCACTGGCCGCCAACCGATCATCATCGATCCGGCGACGCTTTAGGCATCGCGCGCGGGCATGAGCCAGGAGCTACGTGAATGTGTTCATTTTCGCCCCAGCAGTGCGACACCGTGCGGGCGTTCGCGCCGGAGCAAAAGAATCGGACACCTGCGCGCGGAGCTGTCCTGCTAAAAGTGTAAGGGCGATAAATGTTTATTTAAGTCACCAAAATCACTGGCGCGCCCTACGGGACTCGAACCCGTGTTACCGCCGTGAAAGGGCGATGTCCTAGACCGCTAGACGAAGGGCGCGGGGAGACGGGCGCCTTATTGCGGGCCCGCCCGAGTGCGCGCGACATATAAATGTGTTCGGCAGGGGCGGCAAGAACCGCCCGCCGCCTCACCACTTGCCGGAATTCGGCATCGAGGTCCAGGGCTCCTTCGGCGGCAGTGGGCTGCCTTTCTGCAGGAGCTCGATCGAGTGCTTGTCGGGCGAGCGCACGAACGCCATGGTGCCGTCGCGCGGCGGCCGGTTGATGGTGACGCCGGCCTTCATGAGGCGCTCGCACAGCGCGTAGATGTCGTCGACCTCGTAGGCGAGGTGACCGAAATAGCGCGCTTCGCCGTAATCCTCGCTGTCCCAGTTGTAGGTCAGCTCGACCAGCGGCGCCTGACGGGTCGCCGGCCCCTTGGCAACAAGCTCGTCGTCGGCGCTCGCGGCCAGGAACACCAGGGTGTAGCGGTTCTTCTCGTCGACCCGGCGGCGTACCTCGGTGAGCCCGAGCTTGTTGCAGTAAAAATCGAGCGCGGCATCGAGATTGCGTACGCGCAGCATGGTGTGCAGATATCGCATGGTGAAAACTCCACTCGTTTAAGGCCTGGTTCGTTTAAGACTTGGTTCGTCTAAGACCTGCTGCGCCGCCCGAGCACCGCGGGCGTTGCGGCGAAACAAGGTAGAAGACCGCGATGGTGTCACAAGACAAGGTGGCTCCCGATCTTTCCGCCGCGATCGCGCGGCTTGGCGAGATGATACACGAGGCGGGCAACATCGTGCCATTCACCGGGGCCGGCATCTCGACCGAGTGCGGCATTCCCGATTTTCGCTCGCCCGGCGGCCTGTGGACCAAGAACCGGCCGATCCCATTCGATGAATTCCTGGCCAGCCAGGAGGCACGCAACGAATCCTGGCGTCGCCGCTTCGCCATGATGGACGAGTTCGGCGGCGCCAAGCCCGGCCGCGGCCATCGGGCGCTGGCGAGCCTCTACCGCGCCGGCAAGGTGCCGGGCGTAGTCACCCAAAACATCGACAACCTGCATCAAGCCTCCGGATTCGCAGCCGAACACGTGATCGAACTGCACGGCAACACTACTTACGCCCATTGTCTCGATTGCGGCACCGATTACACGCTGGCCTGGGTCCGCGAGCGCATGGATGCGGGCAATGGCTGCGCCCCCGACTGCCCGAGCTGCGGCGGCTTCATCAAGACCGCGACCATTTCGTTCGGGCAGGCCATGCCGGAAGCCGCCATGCGGCGCGCTGAGGAACTCACCGTGGGCTGCGATCTGTTCCTGGCAATCGGCTCATCGCTGCAGGTTTGGCCGGCCGCCGGCTTTCCGCTCATGGCCAAGCGCAACGGCGCGCGGCTCGTCATCATCAATCGCGAGCCGACCGATTTCGATGCCGCGGCCGATCTCGTCGTGCATCAGGATATCGGGACCGTCTTGGAGCCGTTTATCGTGCATTGAACGAGCGCTTCATCCCACGTTGTTCACAGGGCAATACGGTTTTCAGCGGGTGTTGTATTTTTGCCCTTCCCCAACCGACCGCGAATGTTATCCTCGATTGCAGAGATTCGTGAAGCGCCCGGGGGGCGCCAGCACAGCGGCGGCAGCCACGCGTCATGGCGTCGGACGGGTTAGAAGCAAAAGCCACTAGATCGGGACTGGAGCCCGAGGTCGATCTCGGCAACGAGACGGCCGCGAACGTCATTGAAGTCTCCGGCGTCATCAAGTGGTTCGATGTCGCCAAAGGCTACGGCTTCATCGTGCCCGATAGCGGCATGGCCGATGTGCTGCTGCACGTCACCTGCCTGCGGCGCGACGGCTACCAGACTGCGTACGAGGGCGCCCGGGTGGTCTGCGAAGTCTTGCCGCGGCCGAAGGGCCTGCAGTGCTTCCGCATTCTCTCCATGGACGAATCGACCGCGATCCATCCGGCGCAGATGCCGCCGCCGCGAACCCATGTTACTGTGACCCCAACGAGTGGTCTCGAACGGGCACAGGTCAAATGGTTCAATCGGCTTCGCGGCTTCGGCTTTCTCACCCGCGGCGAGGGTACGCCGGATATTTTCGTGCACATGGAAACGCTGCGCCGCTTCGGCATCGCCGAGCTGCGGCCTGGCCAATTCGTGCTGGTGCGCTTCGGCCCCGGGCCGAAGGGCATGATGGCAGCCGAGGTGCGGCCCGAAGGTTCGCTCGGCCTCGCCTCGCACTAGCGGCGCTCGCTATCGTCTCACCCCTGTTCCATTTAGCGCTTCGCTTTGCTCCGGCGTGGCTCGCGGCCGTCGCGCTGTGCTTCATCGCTTGGGCCCCCGCCCAGGCGGCGGGTCACGCGACCATCGAGATCGTGTCGGCTGGCGGGGTTCACCCCTTCGACGTGCAGCTTGCCACCAACGACGCCGAGCGGGAGCGCGGGCTGATGTTCGTCAAGTCGCTACCGGAAGGGCAGGGCATGCTGTTCGACTTCAAGCGCGACCAGCCGGTCTCGTTCTGGATGCACAACACCTACATCCCGCTCGACATGCTCTTCATCGCCGGCGACGGCCGCATCATGCGCATCGCCGAAAACGCCAAGCCGCTGTCGGACGCGCTGATCCCGTCGCAGTACCCGGTGCGTGCGGTGCTCGAAGTGATCGGCGGCACCGCCGAGAAGCTCGGCATTCATAGCGGCGATCACGTCAGCGGCTCGATCTTCGGCGGGCACTAGCTAGGGCTTGTCGTCATTCCGGATCGCCACGAAGTGGCGAGTCCGGAATCGCTCGGCCCGGAATGACGAGGCGGGGGCGCGCAACGCGCGGCCTTAAGAAAGGTGCTCCGTTATCCTACATTGAAGGGCATTCGTTACGCTTCGGCTCGCTTGCTGGCGCAGAACGAAACGTGTATCCGAGGCCGGAATTGGCGGGGTATAGCGCAGCCTGGTAGCGCGGCAGTTTTGGGTACTGCA
>JASHXZ010000084.1 GCA_030043285.1 Xanthobacteraceae bacterium
ACCCAGGTGGGCAGCGGGCGGCAAGCCATAGCAACATCGGAAACAGCAAAGCTGCCGGCAACGTGGTTCTCCACGGCTCGCCGGGCAAGGAAAGGACGACCGCCGTCGTCGCAGCCAGCAGGACGAGCGCTGTCGCGCCTTCTAGAGCGTTTCTAGGGCTCGGCGGATTGCGTATAGCGACGCCGATCCTGATCACCAATGGCGCCACCGCGATGATACCGAGCACATCGGAAGTAAACCAATGCCACCAAGTGAGCGGCATCGGAACGGCCGGGCTGTGAAAAAGCTTGTAGCCGATAATTCCGATAGATCCTGAAATTGAAGTCCCGATGATCGAGGCTGCGAGCAGTCCCAACACCTGGAACAGCCGGTCGAAATCAAAATTGCTGCGAAAGTAACGCTGCACCAGGCCGGCCGTGATCAGTGCTTCGGCGGTATTGGCCAATGCGAACACGGCCGACGCCCAAATGTTACGATCGCTTGTCAGATTTGCCCCAATGGTGGCGGCGATGACTCCGGCAGCTACTGACCATCTCGCTGTCGGCCCAAGAGCGATCAAGATTCCCGCCGATATGCCGGCTGCGGGCCAAAAGGCCGCGACACCGTCGGGCTGAAGAACCAACGCGAGGCTGAAATGAGCCGTCAGAAAATAGGCTGCTCCGACGATGACCGCTATCCCGAGCACTCGGCCCGCGGATAGGCTCAAGCGATATACTGTGATCCGCTCGCGAGGCCCCGGGTCGCTGCCCAATGTCGTCACAGCACTGACGTTTCACGATCGAAATGAACTCAGCGGTTATAGCGTGTTCGGAAGTTCAATTCAGGGTGAGTCGTGTTAATACTAAAGATTCACTGGGTCGCCGGTTCGTTTGATTTGTATTAAGGCGAGCCGTCGCGCCGAAGATCCGTTTTGCCTATGAGCGCCGGCGGGCAATGGCCGACCCAACCAATTCCTCGGTGCGCGTCGGGCGCACCGCCGGTGGGGGCGCTGGCGGCGCAGAGACGAGCTTACTTGTCAGCGGGGCTGGCGGATCAGTTGCGCTGGGACGCAGCGAGTGCTCGGCGCCTTGCGCCAAGGGAGAAGAGACCAAATAATCTCTGCCCACGGCCCAGATCGCGGCTTGGGTCCGGTTGCGTGCACCGATTTTTCGCAGCAGTGCTTTTAAATGGACCTTAACGGTCGATTCGGTGATGCTGAATAGCCGGGCGATTTCCTTGTTGGAGCTTCCTCGAGACAGTTGGCAAAGGATCTGCCGCTCGCGTTGCGAAAACGGCGGGCCTTCGCCATCGCGGGCGACGCCCGAGGCACAGGTCGGGCCGTGGCTATTACCGTTGGGGCCTTCGAGCGGTTCCGGCCGCGCCAGAGGGTCCGACGGTGAGGTTGTTGTGCCGCTTGCTGACAGGACGAGTACCGGCTGCGCCAACGCCAAAAGGTCCAAGACTCTAAGGAGCAGCTCGCGCGATGTGAGATTGGCGATATAAGCGTTCGGCGCCAGTGAGGTGATCTTCTGGATGTCAACGGGATTACGTGTTTCAGCAACGACCACAATTGTTGGGCAAGTAAAGCGCGCACGCAAAGCACGGATGTTGTCGGCCGCTTCAGCTGGACTCCCTACAGTGTCATCAATTGTCAGGATCGCCAAGGGTTGGCGATCTGATGCCGCACGGGTGTCTTTAAGATCAGATGCGTTTCCTGCGCTGGCAATGACCTTATAGGTGCTGTGCTGGAGCAAGGCGGCCAAACCCTCGCGAAGCAAGGTGTGCTGGCCGACAATAACGGTTGATGTACTCGGACTGTGGCGCACGACTCGACACCTGTGCAGAGGAAGAAACTTGCGAAGGATTTATTGTAAAGTCGATCAAACTCGTAGTTTACGGAAAAGTTACAGAAATATGACTTTGAGTACCATTTATATGAAGGTATGAAAGTCTGGGGTTCCCCAATACTTTGGTATCGACCCTCGTATCAGGCAAGTCACGTTCAAGCTCGGCGCCAGGATCGGGCGGGGTTGGGCGAACGACCGGAGCAAAAGCGGCCGTTCGCGCCAGCATCTAAAAGAGAGTTTTAGATGCGAGCGCCCGACCACCATTGGCCGAGAACACGGGCTAGAAAGAGTGGATTGCCAAGCACATAGCGCCGCCAGAGACGGTGCGGCTCATGCGTAAGCCGATAGAGCCACTCCAGACGTGCCGCACGAACCCAGGAAGGCGCGCGCTGGGTCTCCCCGGCCATAAAATCGAACAGCGCGCCGATGGCAAATCCCAATCGGCATCCGGTGGCTGCCAGATTGTTCCGTAGCCAAAGTTCCTGGTCGGGATTGCCCATCGCGACCAGGAGCACATCAGCACCGGTAGCGCGGACGGCCTGAGCGATGAGGGGATCCTCAACGCGACGGAAGTAGCCGTCTCGGCAACCGGCGATCGAATGCTGGGGACACGCCTGGGACAATCGGTGGGCCGCTTTTTCGGCAATCCCAGGCCGGCCGCCCAATAGGTAGAGCCGAAAGCGATGACGCGTGTTTTGCAAATAATAAGGCGTGAAATCCGTGCCGTTGAGGTTATCTGGAAACTGAGCTCCAAATAAGAGCCTGCTCGCCAGATCAACACCGATTCCGTCATTGAGAACAAGCGCGTCGCCTAGCGCTGAACGGGCCCGCAAATCTGTCTGCGCGTAATTCAGGCAATTAGCATTGGCAAAGGCAATAACGGTATTGCCGTCCTGGTCGAAACGATGATCAAGCTCGCTTACAGCTGTGACGCGCTCCCAGACCGGCAGAGACACATCGAGAATACAGCGCGTCCGGGTCCCGTGTACCGCGTGATAGACCCTCATATAGGCCTCCGACGCGCGGCGCCAATCAAATGCCGTCGCCGCCGCCACGGCCTTCTGCCGTAGGCTTTCGTGTCTTGTCCTAATCTCGGCCCATCGGGCTGAAAATAGCGCTGCGGCTGCCCCGGGTTGCGAAAAATCCACCAGCATCCCGACATTGGTCCGCTCGACCAGCTGACGAAATGCAGGAATATCGTTCAGTAATGGATACAGTCCGGCGGAAAGACCTTCCACGACCGCAATTCCAAAGCCCTCAAACTCGGAGGCGCTTGCCAGCACCGAACAGCCACTGAGAAGGCGGCGTATTTCGGCGTCGCAGGGATCAGCCACCACCTGCACAGTCTTGTCGACCCCGGCCTGCTTGCTCAGCTCCAAGATCTGGGCGACGTCGAGATCCCAAGGCCGACCAGCTATGATCAATCGCCATTGGTCGTCGATGCGATGGAGTGCGGCATAGAAGGCAATGAGGTGATCAAGACGTTTGTTGGCCGAAAAGCGTCCGATGGACACTATCCCTTTGATGGGCTCAGCGGCGACCGCATCAGCGTACTTCGTTGTGTTGACACCGTTTTCGATGCACACCAAGCCATGGTGCCGGACGCGAGAAAATAATTTTCGATCAGCAGATGATACGGCGACTACCCCGTCATACCAGGTAAGAGACGCGCGCGTGATCGTTGTAAAATAGGTTCGTTTGAGCGTCGCTGCGAACTGCGTATGAAAAAATCCGCCGTGTGTTGAAGCAACCAATTTACGTCGATGCACGGGCTTGGTCCAAGCCAGATAATCGAACAAGAAATCAATGCCATGGACGTGCACGATGTCGGCTTCCTTTATAAATTTAACGGCTGAAAACGCGAGAGGATATCTGGTTGAGCCGACGAAAGGCACTCTGATCACCTCGATCCCATCAATCACCTCGCGCGCCGGGAGAGTGCGCCGATTATTGGATTTAAAGAGGCGATTCAACGTGATGACGCGAACGCGGTGACCCGCGGCGATTTGAGCCACCGCCAATTCATAAACGACCGATTCTATCCCGCCAATCGAGGGCCAAAATTGTCGGGTCGCGTGAACGATATACACGCCGCCGGTTTAAGAACATGTCAGCGCCGGCACCTAGGACTATTAAGGCCTGAGTTTCGTCGAATGGCGAATAGCCTTTGGAGTTAACTCAAAAGATCAGACGACAATAACGCAAGCGCAGCGCATAGTTTAGCAGCGCATAGTTTAGCAGTAACTGGCAAGCTATTTTATGCTGCAAACCGGTCACCTACAGCGTTTTGAACCGCCGCTCTACCAGCGGCCAAACAGTCCGTCCGGTGCGGAATTCTACACAGAGTGCATCGGCCTTTTGCGTCGGCATTTCCGCGTTATAGCATTCTCATTGCTAGCCAGCGCCGCGCTGGGTGCGGGCTATCTGTATGCAGCACATCCCATTTACATCGGTCGGGCCCTTCTTATCGTTGACGCGCCTAAAGTGCAGGTCTATCAGGCCCAATCGTCACAGGATGGCCCGATCAACTCTGCTACTGTAGATACCCAAATTCAAATCATCGAGTCGGACGATATTGCCCTGTCAGTCATTAAAGACCTCAAGCTTGACCAGGACCCGGAATTCCTCGGCGACCATGGAGGTTTGCTCGCTACCGTAAAATCAAAGGCGATGAGCGTTGCGCAGAAGGCGTTTGGGACGACGTCGACCTTTGCCCCGAGGTTGCCGTCAACACAATCTGTGGCCTTGGCTAATCTCCGCCGAGGGCTCAAAGTGAGCCGTGTAAATTTAACCTACGCTATCGAGATTCAGTTCTCGTCCAATAACCCGTTTCGCGCCGCGACGATCGCCAACGCGATAGCCGACGCCTACGAAATGAACGCCTTTGAGGCGAAGTATCAGATCACGGGTGAAGCGGCAAAATGGTTACAGGGCCGACTGGAGAAATTACGAC
>JASHXZ010000650.1 GCA_030043285.1 Xanthobacteraceae bacterium
GCCAGGTGACGGCGACGGCGCGCGGATAGCGTGTCACTGCCGAATCGGACCAGGCCAGAACTTCGCCGCGCTTCGAGCGCCATTCTTCCAGGTATTGCGCGAGCGTCAGCCGGCGCTTGCTGATGAGCGCGGCCGCCTGTTCCAGCGCCAGCGCAAGGCGGCCAAGCTCTTGCGCAACCACACCCGCCTGCGCCTCATCGTCTGCCGCAACGCGGCGTCGGCCCTTTGTCCGGTCCAAGAGAAATTCCGCCGCGTCATCGATCTCCAGCACGTCGAGTTCAAGCGGCTGGATATCGCCAGGAAAATCCGCGAGTCGGCTCGTGATAATCACGTGGCCGCCGGTAAGGCCTGCTAGCAAGCGCTCGACCTCAGTTAACGCATCCTTTGTGTCCACATTGTCGAGGATCAGAAACCACTCGGGATTGGTCCTGAGCCAATCAAGCACCGCGGCAAGCTTCACCGCATCGTCGGTCGTATCGAGCTGCGGCACCAGCGTGCTGGACAGCGCCGCGAGATTGCGCCGCAGCGCTTCGGGCGTTTCGGCAACAACGAATAGCAACGCGTCGTACGCGTCGGCATTCGCCCACGCATATTCCACCGCGGCACGCGTCTTGCCGATGCCGCCGAGCCCATAGAGCGCCCGGCTCACGATTGCCGTTCGACCGCCGCGCGTCCGCGTTAAGCTTTGACGCAATCGCGCCATGAACTCGTCGCGGCCCTTGAACAGCTGCCCAATGCTTTGATAGGGCAGAACGATCGACTTCGGTGGGGTTTCTGCACGCTCATTGCGGAGCGCCATCGCACGCTGCCAAGCGCTTCGAAGCGCTACACGCTCCTTATCGAGGGCCGCATTCTTTCCGAACAATGCCGATTCGATGAGCGGTAAATTTCTTGGGTATGGAGTGCCCATCCCTCTGGTCCAGTTTCGGACCGCACGTTCGGTGACGCCAACCTTGTCGGCGAATTCTGCGAATGTCCAAGGCTGGCCAACTGCACCCGGCTGACCCGCCGGTCGGGTGCCACGCTGCAGATGGTCGCGCAAAAGGAGGCTTAGTTCGGTATCTGAGCTCATTCGCCCGGGTTCTGATGTCGCAGAGACTTAATTGCCGTCCTGAGCGCAATTCCGGTTCCAATCAGTATTGCTACCAAGATCAAGATATGTGTCACGGCGGCCGTAAATGGCACATCACCCATCGTCTGTACGCATGAAACCAGCGTATCTGGCTTCGTGCACATCTCCATCGCCTCCCCGATCACGTGGCATGAGTGCTGCGCCGCTACCAACGCTGCGATCACCCCCAGACCGGTCAATCCTCCAGCCGTATATCCACGTCGTGCCGTATATCCAGGTCGTGCCATGGCAACTTGCCTCTTGCACTCTAAATGCCCCGCTCATTTAACATGGAAGTCTTCAGAAGTCTACCGTAAGGATATATCGTAAACTATTGACATTATTACGTATTTACAATTACACATCATTTTGACCTCAAATCTGGGCGATTACCCCGCATTCGGGGCCGATGGTGCAGTCCCTGAGCTCCGGACTTCTGCGGAGTTTCGAGGAGCCCGCGATCACCAGGACCACTTATGATTCGCATATTCGGATCGATGGTCACGTGTGCCTCCGTATCGAGCCAAAGAGCCAACGGCGGAAACCTAAGCCGAATCAACGCCCTCCCCGTCCCCGCATAAAACCGCTTGACTCCTCCGCCGCACCCACTAAAAGGCGACCCCCTCTCGCTCATGTAAAAGGTCGTCAGGCGGTGACGCTGTCTGGCGGAGCGGGATGCGGTGCCCGCGGGCGGCGGCTCGTCACCGTCGCACTCGGGCGGCTTTGGGCATCATGCGCTCCGGTACTACGGCCGGAGTGTGAGGTGCTTCACTGGACTGGGACAGGCGGGCACGGCTAACGCCCGCGAAACGGCACGCGGTCTTCGCCTCGGTTGGCGGTCCATAAGCTCGCGCGCTCCCGCCACGTCCCAGGAAGCCTGGCCTGAAGCTGAGTTGGTATGGTGGCAACCGACCAACCAGAGCCGCAGTGGAACACCGACAGGCGAGCGCGCTAAAGCGGACGGGTGCACAGACGGCACTTGTCCGCGGTGCGCGCGCCGCATCGGCCGATGCGGAGGTTTTTGTCAGCGTCTGTCGGCGTTCTGCTTCCTTTTTTATTTTTTCTTTTTTGTAGCCTGGGTTGAGCGGAGCGAAACCCGGGGGCGGCTTCAAGGCCGCGATGTCCTTCCGGGGTTTCGCTTCGCTCAACCCAGGCTACATTTTTACTGCTTTTTGCTTTCGTGCGCCGCGGCCGATCGTGATGCATCCGGTCGTCCCACTGCCGGATCGCTCTGACGAAGGTCGGCCCCGCGGCGAAGTTCTTGCCCTGCCGTGCCCATAGCTCGGACGCGAACAAAAAACGCGCCGCGAGAACGGGATTGCTTATCCGCCCCCGCGATAGCGGGGGAGGGGGACCATCCGCAGCGCGCATAGCGCGCGGAGGATGGTGGAGGGGGCGCCGGACTCGAGGCTTCGCTTGCAACGAAAAAGTTCGCCGCGGTCGCAATGCGTTGCTCTTGGGCGTTTCACTTGCAACGAAAGAATTTCGTCGATGCCTGCGCCCCCTCCACCATCCTCCGCTCGCTTCGCTCGCTGCGGATGGTCCCCCTCCCCCACTGGCGTGGGGGAGGATGGCTTACAGCGCCCGCAGATGCCTGATCGGCTTGCCGGGTGCGATCGCTTGGGCGGCGGCGATGATGGCGTCGGCGTCGATGCCGTAGGCGCGGTAGAGTTCGGCGATGCTGCCGGTCTGGCCGAAATGCTCGACGCCGAGCGGGCGCACGCGGTGGCCGTTGACGGCGCCGAGCCACGCCAGGGTCGCCGGGTGGCCGTCGAGCACGGTGACGATGCCGCAATGCGGCGGCAGGTTTGCGAACAAACGCTCGATATGCGAGCGGGCGTGAACGAGGCCGCGTTCGCGGGCGCGCAGCGCCGCGCTCCAGCCGGCGTTGAGCCGGTCGGCCGAAGTGACGGCGAGGAGCCCGACATCGCGGCGGTCTTCGGCCATCAGGCCGACGGCGCGGATCGCTTCCGGCGCCACCGCGCCCGTAGTGGCGACCACCACCTGGCAATTCGGCCCCGGCTCGCGCAGCCAATAGGCGCCGTCGACGATCGCCTGGCGGAGCGGCGCGGTCATGGCGCGCTTTATCTGCTCGATCGGCCGCGTGGAGAGCCGCAGATAAATCGAGCCGCCGGTCTCGTCGCGCAGCCAGTTGCACTCCGACGCTCCGCCCTCGGCGCCGCCGCCGGCATCCTTCTGGATGTAGTCGAGCGCGAACGCCAGGATGACGGCAAGCTCGTCAACGAAGGCCGGCTCGAACGCGGCGAGGCCGTCCTGCGCCATGCCGATCAGCGGCTCGGCGATCGACTG
>JASHXZ010000651.1 GCA_030043285.1 Xanthobacteraceae bacterium
AAGGTGCCGCGATCTACGATTTCAAGCATCCTGACCGAATCATAGTCGGCACGGATGATGAACGTGCGCGAAGCGTCGTAACCGATATCTATCGGCCTCTGAGCCTCAATCGGACGTCGCCCATTCTTTATACTTCGCGCCGAACGGCCGAACTCATCAAATATGCCGCCAACGGTTTCCTGGCGACCAAGATCACCTACATCAACGAAATTGCCGATCTTTGCGAAAAGGTGGGCGCCGACGTGCAGGATGTCGCGCGGGGTATCGGTCTCGACAACCGGATCGGCACGAAATTCCTTCATCCGGGACCAGGCTTCGGCGGATCCTGTTTGCCGAAGGATGTGCGCGCCTTGGTGAAAGCCGCACAGGACCGCGACGTCCATTTGCGAATCCTCGAGTCGGTTGCAGCCGTCAATGAGACGCGCAAGCGCGCCGTGGCTCGCAAGGTATCGGCGATGTTTGGCGGAGCGTTGCGCGGCAGAACCGTTGCCGTGCTCGGGTTGGCTTTCAAGCCCGACACCGACGACATGCGCGAGGCGCCTTCGATCGCGCTGATCACGGCACTGCAGGACATGGGCGCGCGGGTGCGCGCCTTCGATCCCG
This sequence comes from Xanthobacteraceae bacterium, assembly GCA_030043285.1. Classification (GTDB taxonomy): domain Bacteria; phylum Pseudomonadota; class Alphaproteobacteria; order Rhizobiales; family Xanthobacteraceae; genus BOG-931. The sequence goes on from JASHXZ010000651.1 coordinate 604, forward strand.
CGAGCATGGATCAAGCAAAAGTTATGTTAAAAGACGTGGCCTTCTACGACAACCCGTATGAATGTGCCGACGGTGCCGATGCGCTGGTCATTGCCACCGAATGGGAGCAGTTCCGCGCGCTCGATCTCGAGCGTCTGCATGACCTCATGGCGTGCCCGGTGATCGTCGACCTCCGCAATATCTATCGGCCGGAGGAGATGAACCATCACGGATTTGCTTACGCCTCGATTGGGCGACCAGCCCTCGGTGCGGAGCTTTCCGAGGAGCTCGCGCTTTATGGCCTGGCCTCTTTGGTGAAGGCGGCAGGCGACCGGTAGCAGAGCGCACATCGCTGCGCGCCCGGCACCTAGCGGGCCATCGCAACGCGCCGCTATTTCGAATGCGGCGTCCCCAAATAGGGAAACTCCGTCAGGACGTCGGTGTGGGGCTTGAGGCCCGTGGAAGGGGCCTCGTTTTTGGTCAGGAAAGCCACGCGGTAATTGATCACGTCGTCGGTGAAAACCCGGCCGTTCGGATACTTTGCGGGTCTTGCCGGATCGAAGCTCAGTACGTCGGGAAGCGTGCCTTCCTGGTCGATCGCGGCGATCGCTTCCTCGCGCGTGTAATTGCCGGTATGCCCCAGCAGGTGAACGAACTGCTCGAGCCATCGCGTGCGGTCGTTGACGGGCTCACTGGCGTTATATTCCTCTTTGGTGTCGTCGGTGTTGAAGAAGCTGCTCACGCTCGGATGGCCGGCGCGATCGACGTGAACCAATTTCCCGTCGCGCCGCACGCTGCAGCGACCCCAGATGTGCATCTCGCGCTTGGGATTGATTTCACTCGTCGGCAGCTCGATCACGGTCGAAAACACGTTTGCCTGGGTGTTGGAATCCACGCCGGTCCACGGCGACTTGCCGCCGAGATGAGGTGCGGTGAAGTTTCGTTTGCCGCGGATATCGAACAGGTTCTTGATACCGTCGAAGTCGAAAAAGAACGCATCGCTCCGGCTGCCCGCGAAGAAGGTGTAAGGACCCGACTTGACGATGTTGGGCTTGGCACCGAAGGAGACCTCGGCGCCCGCTATGATCTTCGTGCCGGCCGGCTCCGCCGAACGCGATTGCGGGCCGGTCGCCATGAACACGTCGACGCTCTGCCGGCCGTTTTGCGGCTTCGAGAACACGTAGCTCAATGCGATGTCCGTCAGGTAATCGCCGTCGTTGTCGATGTTGATGCGATAGATGGCATCGGGATCGAGGGCGTCGGCGTTGGGATTCGCGTTGAGGACGATAACGGTCCTGTTCTTGTCGGCGAGTGACTGGAACGCATAGAGATCGCACAAGTCCAGTCGTTGATCGCCGAGCGGCGGGCCGAGACTTAGTCCGGTGAAATGGTTCGACATGGGTCGCTCCTCCTATTCGAAGCGCCGATTGATCGGGCTCCGGTCATGAACAAAATCACCGGGGCGGCCTCGCGCGGCCGGCGCATAGGAGTCGTAACCGTAACCACCGCCGCCGCCGCACTCCGCAGCTCCGGATTCCAAGCAATCGGCAAACACCGGCACGGCAGAGCCGAGCGCCAGGACTGCCGTGATAAGTGGCAGTTTAACTTTGTTGATCATGCGACATCTCCCGGGCGGGCCTATAAGTTCGGGGTCGTCATCCGGACCTGCTGCCAACGGCGCGATTGATCAGCCGTACCTTTGCGTAGCGGGCTGAATTATCTCCTGAAAAATTGTCAGGTTTTGCCGTTCCGCGGCCTGTTATCGCAAAGAGCCGACTCGTGTCTAACCGCGCATCTAGAGTGGGTATGGCAATTAGGCAGCGCCAACCGGGCCGCCTTTTTCGGCGACCGAACGCTTCATCAGCAGAACGACGACCAGCAATCCGAGCATCAGGACCGCGAATAACCAAAAGCTGTCGAAATACGCCAACGCCGACGACTGCTGCTCGCGTAGATTCTCCAGCGCCTGCCAGGCGAGCTGCTGCGCAGCGGCGGGATCGCCGTTCTGCTGAAGGAAGCGCGCTCGCGTCTGCTCGATGAACGAATGCACCGCCGGATTAAAAGGATCGAGGTACTCGCCGAGCCGCAATGCATGGAATTGATCGCGCCGTTCGTGCACGGTCTGGGCCATCGACGTGCCGACGCTGCCACCCTCGTTGCGCAGAAGACTCAACAGGCCGACGGCGGCGCCACGTAACGCGGTGGGCGTATAGAGGTA
>JASHXZ010000652.1 GCA_030043285.1 Xanthobacteraceae bacterium
ACCTACGTGTTTCCGCCGGCGCCATCGCTGCGGCTCACCACGGACGTGATCTTGTTCACGACCAAAGAGATGCCGAAATGGAATCCGATCAACGTTTGCTCCTATCACCTGCAGGAAGCCGGCGCCACGCCGGTCCAGGAGCTGGCGTTCGCGCTCGCCACCGCGATCGCGGTGCTCGATGCCGTGAAGGCGTCCGGGCAGTGCGCCGACAGCGAATTCGGCGAGGTGGTCGGGCGCATCTCGTTCTTCGTCAACGCCGGGCTGCGCTTCGTCACCGAGCTATGCAAGATGCGCGCCTTCGCCGAGCTGTGGGACGAGATCACGCGCGAGCGCTACGGCGTACGCGATGCCAAGCACCGGCTGTTCCGTTACGGCGTCCAGGTCAACTCGCTCGGGTTGACCGAGCAGCAGCCTGAGAACAACGTCGCCCGCATCCTTCTTGAAATGCTCGCGGTGACGCTGTCGAAAAAAGCCCGCGCGCGCGCCGTGCAGCTGCCGGCCTGGAACGAGGCGCTCGGCCTGCCGCGGCCGTGGGACCAGCAATGGTCGCTGCGCATGCAGCAGATCCTCGCCTACGAGAGCGATCTGCTCGAATACGGCGACGTTTTCGACGGCTCGCCGGTGATCGCCGCAAAGGTCGCGCAATTGAAGGACGCGGCGCGCGAGGAGCTGCAACAGATCGAAAAGATGGGCGGCACGGTCGCCGCCGTCGAAAGCGGCTATCTCAAGCAGCAGCTGGTCGAATCCAACGCCCGGCGGCTCGAGGCGATCGAGCGCGGCGAGCAGGTCGTGGTCGGCGTCAACCGCTTTGTCGAGAGCGAGCCGTCGCCGCTGGCGCAAGCCGCCGAAGCCGTCGTCACCGTGGCGCCGGAGGCGGAAGCCGAGCAGATCGCGCGGCTCGAAGCTTGGCGCGCGGCGCGCGACGACGCTGCAGTCGGCGCGGCGCTCGCAGCATTGCGCGCGGCGGCGCGCAGCGGCGCCAACATCATGCCGCCCTCCATCGCCTGCGCCAAAGCCGGCGTGACCACTGGCGAGTGGGGTTTTGCGTTGCGCGAAGCGTTCGGCGAATACCGCGCGCCGACCGGCATCGGCACCGCGATGCGCAACGACGCCGAGGGTCTCGACGACATCCGCGCCGAGGTCGATCGCGTCTCGAAAAAGCTCGGCCGGCGGCTGAAATTTCTGGTCGGCAAACCCGGCCTCGACGGCCATTCCAACGGCGCCGAGCTGATCGCGGCCCGCGCCCGCGACGCCGGCATCGACGTCGTCTACGACGGCATCCGCCTGACCGCCGAGGCGATCGTGACCGCCGCCGCCGAGCAGCGCGTGCACGTCGTCGGCTTGTCGATTCTCTCCGGCTCGCACCTGCCGCTCGCCCGCGAGGTCCTCACGCGGATGAAAAAAGCCGGCCTCGCCGACGTGCCGGTCGTGGTCGGCGGCATCATCCCGCCGCAGGACGCCGAAGCGCTGAAAACCGCCGGCGCCGCCGCGATCTACACGCCGAAGGATTTTGAATTAAACCGCATCTTGGGCGACGTGGTGCGGATCACCGAGGATTTTGCTGAACGCAGCAAAGCTTCGGTAGACGCAGCAAAATAGCAATCGACTAACGTCGCAGCACCGCCGCGATCGCTTCGGCGAGTGCGCTCGGACTGATCGGCTTGCGCAGATAGGCGTCCATGCCGGCGGCGCGCGAGGCCGCTTCGTCGCCCGGTTCGCTGCGGCCCGAAATGCCGACAATGGGCGTGCGGCCGGCGGGCGAGGCAAGCGCACGGATGCGCCGCACCGTTTCCAGTCCGTCGATGCCGGGCAGCGTCACGTCCATCAACACCACGTCGTAACCGCGCGCCAGCGCTTGCACCGCATCCTCGCCGGAGCTGACGAAATCGGCGCGGTGGCCGAGCTCGGTCAGGATGGTGTTGAGGATGACACGGCCGTACGGATTGTCCTCGGCGCAGAGAATTTTCAGCTGCCGCACCGGTGCGGATATTTGCCCGGCGCGCTTCTGCTGCTCGGCTGTAGCGGCGGCAAGCGGCAACACCGCGCTGAACGAAAAGCGCGAGCCGCGATTAGGCTGGCTCTTGACGCTCAGATCGCCCCCCATGGCGCGCGCCAGATATTTGACGGTGGCGAGGCCGAGGCCGGCGCCGCCGTAACGCCGCGCGATATCGGCACTTGCCTGCGCAAACGGCCGAAACAGCCGCTTGATCTCGACGGCCGAAAGCCCGATGCCGCTATCGCTGACCGTTACGACCAGCTTGACACGGCCGCGCCTTGCAGGCGTCGCACGCACGTCGAGCCGCACCGCACCCTGCGCGGTGAATTTCACCGCGTTGTCGATCAGGTTTTCCAGCGCGGCGCGCAGCCGCACCGGATCGCCAATCAAAAAATCCGGCAGGTCATCGGCGAGATCGACGTCGGCGCTCAAGCCGTTGATCTGCGCGCGCACTGCAAGCGACTCGGCCACTGCCTCGAACAGGCGCGCCGGCCGAAAGACCTCCTGCTGCAAGGTCAGTGCACCGGCTTGCGCCTTTGCGGCGTCGACCACGAGCGTGGTCAGCGCCGCCAAATGCTCGGCGCCGGTTTTGACACCGGCGGCCCAGCGCCGCTCGCGTTCGCCGATGTTGGAGCTGGCCAGCAATTCACCGAGCGCCAGGATGCCGTTGAGCGCGGTGCGGATGTCGTGGGCAAAGGCCGCCAGCGCAAGGTCGTTGCTCAATGCAGACGGCCGGCGCGGCCGC
>JASHXZ010000653.1 GCA_030043285.1 Xanthobacteraceae bacterium
CCGTCGGCATCCTCGGCTCCGGCTGGCAGGCCGGCGCACAACTGATGGCCGCCTGCGCGGTGCGGCCGATCGAGACCATTCGCTGCTTTTCGCCGAATGGGCAAAACCGCGAAACGTTTGCCCGCGAGATGACGGCGCTGCTCGGCGTCCCCGTGACGCCGGTCGATTCACCGGAAGCCGCGATCGGCGGCGCCGACATCGTCATGTGCGCGACCAACACGCTCGATCCGGTATTTTTCGAGCGCTGGATCGAGCCGGGCGTGCACTTGAGCTCGATCAAGCGGCCAGAAATCGAGAGCAGTGCGGTCAAGCGCGCCGACCGCGTCGTCATCCACACCAACGACACGCGGCCGATTCACGTCTTCACCAAGGACTTGGTGGTGCCGGAAAAAGCCGACGGCCGAGGCTGGGAGGTCGCCGAGGACATCGATTTCGACAAGCTGCCGACGTTACCGGAGCTGATCGCGGGCCGCATCTCCGGCCGCCGCTCGGCTCGCGAGGTCACCTGCTTCATCAACAATCTCGGGCTGGGCTACCAATTCGCCGCCGCCGGCTCGCTGCTCTATCGCAAGGCCAAGGAAAGCGGCGCCGGCCACGATCTGCCGACCGACTGGTTTACGGAAGACGTGCATCCGTAGGAACGCGAAGACCGGCGACCTAGCCCTTTGTCTGCTGCCCAGCCTCTGCGGGGGGAACGGTCGGCCAGCGCTCGTGGGTGAGCGGCACCACCATACGCACTGTAAGCCCCTTGCGGCCGAAGCTGCGGGTCACCTCGCCATTCAATTGTCGCTCGATGACGAGTGCGATCAGGCGCGAGCCGAAGCCGAGCTTGCGCGGCCGCCGCGCCGATGGCCCGTTCTTCTCGATCCATTCGAGCGTGAGCGTCATGCCGCGCTCGGTGCGGTTGACCGACCAGCTCAGCTCGAGTTGGCCCTTCGGCCGCGACAGGCTGCCGTGCTTGACGGCGTTGTCGGCCAATTCATGCAGCGCAGCGCTAAGATTGAATACCGGATCGGACTCCAGCTCCACATTGGGACCACTGAAGCTGATGCGGTCGAGGTAGGGGCCGAGCAGCGTGTAGAGCAGATCCATGATCGGGATCGACTTGCCGCCGCCTTCGGTGATCAACCGCTGCGCATTGGCGAGCGCCAGCACGCGGGCGCGGTATTTGCTGGCGAGGTCGGCGATGCTTTTCGAATTCCTTGCAGTTTGCGAGAACAGCGCCAAGAGCTGCGAGAACAGGTTGCCGGAGCGATGCCGCATGTCCCGGATCATCAGCTCGTGACGCTGCTCGAGCTGGCGGCGAGCGATGGCGCCAGCCAAAATGTTGGCAATGGCGCCGAGGAACGCGGTCTCCTGCGCGGTGAAGCCGCGCGTCGCCTTGGTGCAGACGCCGAGAATGCCGTAGAAGCGCTCGTCGCGGCCGGCGATCGCCACGCTCACGCCGGACACGCAGCGGTGTTCGCGCAAATAGTCGTCGACGCGAAACCGCGTCTCCGCGGCAAAGTCCGCGGTGACGACCGGCAGCGGCGAATCGAGCACGAAGCGGCCGTAGCTGCCTGACCCGGCCGAGCTGATAGTGCTGCAGGCAAGCTCGGGCCTCCAGCCGAAGCCGGCGCGCAGCAGGAGGTCGTCGTTGCCGGGGAGAAGTTCGAGGATTTTGACGAAGTCGACCGCGAGCGTCATGGCCACGGTGGTGACCGCGTCGCTGAGCAGGTGCTCGATGTCGGCTTCCGCCAATGCGCGTTCGCCGAGCTGGGCGAGCGCCTCCTGCTGCTTGACGCGGTTGCGCAGCTCGGCTTCGAGTTTGACGCGTTCGCTGATTTCCCAGGCCAATCCGAACATGCGTTCAGGAGCGCCGTCCGGCGGCGCAATGGTGCCTTCGGCTTCAAGCCAGCAATCCTCGTCGTCGACCTGCTCGCGCAACCGGTAGCGCACCCGGTAGGGGTCATGGCCGCGCAGCGCCTCGCGGAGCGCGGTTTCGATGTTGCTGCGGTCGTCCGGATGGACCGTGCGCAAAAAGCCGGCAAGCGTTCCATCAAAGCCGCCCGGCGGCAGGCGATGGATGGCCTCGAGATTGCTCGACCAGATCACCTTATCGGTCGTGATATCCCAGCACCACACGCCAATCCGGGCGCCATCCAGAGCGCCGCGGATCGTCGCAAAATTGGGAAAGAACTCTTTGCCGATTTCGTCCACGGACCCATCTTGCGGAGCAAACGAGGCGGAGTTCTGCGCTTCGACTCGATTCATTTTTATTTATTCTATACTCGTATTCGAGACACGGCGATGCGGTAACTACCGAGGTAAAACCGCTGAGCTTTTCGCAAGTTGCGGCCGGGGCTCGTAATCAGCGCGAAAAAAAGCGCCGCGATAGTTCCGCGGCGCGGAGACAAAAGGCCTCGCCGCGCTTTGCCGGCTTAATAGATGCCCGACACCGGTCGATCGCTTCGCACCGCAGCACGCGGCACCATGGTTCCCGGCGCTTGCAATGCGATGCTTCGCACCGCGCCGGCACGCGGCTCCGCATGGCTGATCTGTGGCGACTGCCGGTCCGGCAGCACGATCACCTTGGCGCCGATTTGGACGCGATTGTACAGATCGATCACGTCTTCATTGAGCAAGCGGATGCAGCCGCTCGACATGTGCTGACCGATCGAGTTCGGCGCGTTGGTGCCGTGGATGCGGTAATCGGTATGGCCGAGATAAAGCGCGCGGGCGCCGAGCGGATTGCCGGGACCGCCGGCGACCCAGCGCGGCAGATAGGGTTGGCGCGCCACCATGGTGGCCGGCGGAATCCAGTCCGGCCACTCGCTCTTGCGGGTGATCGTCTCGACGCCCGACCATTCGAAGCCCTCGCGGCCGACGCCAATGCCGTAACGCAGCGCGCGACCGCCGCCGAGCGTCAAATAAAGAAAGGTGTGGACCGGATCGATGATGATCGTCCCAGCCGCCTCGGTGCCGCCATAGGCGACGACCTGCCGCTGCAGAGCCGGCGCTGGCGGCGGCAGCTGATCATCATCGGGGGCATAACTGTAAACCGGTGCGGCCGGATTGGCCGGACCGTACGAGAGCGCCTGCGCGGCGGCCGGAACGGCCGGCATCGCGATCAGGCCGGCAAGCAACAATGCGCCGCCAAGGCGGCCGGAGAGATGAGCTGACATGACACAGTCCACCGTGCTGGAAATTGCCGTCCATCAATCGCGCAGAACGATGAAAAGTTCCGTGCCGCAAGTCGTCCTGATTTGAATCAAATAGCGGCAACGGAGGGCGCGAACACGCGCGCGACAAACGCTTCCCGCCCCGACATCGATTGTTAGTCGCGCGGGCAGGGATAAAGGTTCAAACGCAGTTGCGCCGAAAAAGAACGGCTGCTCGGACGCCGATTGGCGGGCGTTCGGTCAGGCGATGCAGCGGCCGTAAACCACAATTGGCGCCGGAGACGACACCGGGCTGAACGCCGGATCGCAGCCGACCGGCGTTCTTTGCTGGCTTTGCAGGCCATCAGGCATCGGCCGATTGCGCCAGGCGCCTTGGCTGTTGGGGCTGTCCGGATAGGGCAGCGGCAGCCGGTCGCCCTTGCGGAAATGGTTGACCGACATCGCGGGCGTCCGCTCGGCGGCGCCAGCGCCCGGGCTCGGAGCCGCCCCTAACAGCGGGTCGAGACCGACCAGAAGGAAGGCGAGGGCGACGAGACCGAACGCGCCCAGGAGGCGGGGATAGAGGCGGAGCACAACAAGCCTGGCCATCGGAGCATCTCCGAAGCGCGGGAACGACCGTAGGAACGATCATCCGTTCTGCGCAACATCAAAGGTCCCCCGAACCGACACGACACCAAGCGCCAAACGTATGGCCGCCGCCGCGGTTCCCTCCACCGGCGCTTTTTTCACTCAGTCGTGATGCGAAACGGGGCGCGGCCGACCCGCCGTGGCCTGAAATTTGTTCACGCGACCTGAAACGTCTGCTCGGAACAAACATCGGCGTCGCGCTTTGTTGTGGCGGACCGGCCATCCTTTCCCCCCTCCCCCCGTGCTTGGCCGGCCGAATTGGGCGCAGCCGATATGCCGATCGGCTGCGCCCTTAATTTTCCACGGACGGACGCCTCAGCTCGCTACTTGCGAACGGTAGCGCGCTGAATGAAGCTACGTGCGCCTGACCACATGCCTATTGGGGGG
>JASHXZ010000654.1 GCA_030043285.1 Xanthobacteraceae bacterium
CGAGCGAGCCGAGCGCGTCGCGCGTGGCGGCGAGCAGGCCGAGCCCGACGAGCCGCGCGCGCCGATAGCCTTCCTCGACGCCGATGCCGGCGCCGAGCTTGCCGGTGAGGCTGTTGCCGTTCTCGTCGCGCGGGCCCTGGCCGGCGAGATAGAGGACATTGCCGACCAGCCGGTACGGCAAATAATTGGCGACCGGCTTCGGCAGCTTCGGCAGCACCAGGCCCAGCTCTTTCAACCGCGCTTCCGCACTCATGAGTCGCTCCTTTTTCGGGTTTCAGTTTCTCGCTTTTCGATTTTTGCTCGTCACAGCTTCACGCCCAGCGCATGGGCCAATTCGCCGACGATGCCGCGGCGGAATACCAGCACGCAGGCGACAAAGATGACGCCCTGGATGACCAGCACCCATTGGCCGAACTGCGCCAGGTAATTTTCCATGGCGACGATCAGAAACGCGCCGACCACCGGGCCGAACACCGTGCCGAGTCCGCCGACCAGCGTCATCAGCACGACCTCGCCCGACATGGTCCAATAAACGTCGGTCAGCGACGCCAACTGGAAGACGAGCGCCTTGAGTGCGCCGGCAAGACCAGCCAAGGTCGCCGAGAGCACGAAGGCGCACAGCTTGTAGCGGTCGGTGTTATAGCCGAGCGAGATGGCGCGCGGCTCGTTTTCGCGGATTGCCTTGAGCACTTCGCCGAACGGCGAGTTGATGATGCGGTAGATGAACAGAAAGCCGGCGAGCACCATGACGAGAACGAAGACGTACATGGTCTTCTCGTGCGACAGATCGAACACGCCGAACAAATGGCCGCGCGGCACGTCCTGGATGCCGTCTTCGCCGCCGGTGAACGGCGCGCGCAGCGCGACGAAATACATCATCTGCGCCAGCGCCAGCGTGATCATGGCGAAATAGATGCCCTGGCGGCGAATCGCAATGCTGCCGGCGACGACACCGAGCACCGCGCCACTCAAGGTACCGAACAGCACCGCGGCCTCCGGCGGAAAGCCCCAGACCTTGGCGGCATGCGCGCACAGATAGCTCGCCCAGCCGAAGAACAAGGCGTGGCCGAACGACAGCAGGCCGACATATCCGATCAAGAGATTGAAGGCGCAGGCGAACAGCGCAAAACACAGCGCCTGCATCAGAAACACCGGATAGACCACGAACGGCGCCGCGATGAGCAGCGCGACCATCACCACGAAGGCGACCCAGAGGCTGCGCTCGCCGTCGCGGCGCGCCTCGACGAGCGGTGGATCGGCGAGCGCCGCCATCACACGGTCCTGCCGAACAGGCCGGCCGGCCTGATCAACAGCACGATCGCCATGATGACGAAAATCACCGTGCTGGACGCTTCCGGGAAGAACACCTTGGTCAAGCCCTCGATCACGCCAAGCGCGAAGCCGGTGACGATGGCGCCGAGAATGGAGCCCATGCCGCCGATCACCACGACCGCGAACACGACGATGATCAGGTCGGAGCCCATCTGCGGCGAGACGTTGTAGATCGGCGCCGCCATCACGCCGGCCAGCGCCGCGAGCCCGACGCCGAAGCCGTAGGTCAGCGTCACCATGCGCGGCACGTTGATGCCGAAGGCGCGGACCAGCGCCGGGTTTTCGGTCGCAGCGCGCAGATAAGAGCCGAGCCGCGTGCGCTCGATGGCAAACCAAGTAGCGAAGCACACAACGAGCGAGAACGCGATCACCCAGGCGCGGTAGTTCGGCAGGAACATGAAGCCGAGATTGCGGCCGCCCTGCAGCAGCGCCGGTATCTGGTACGGCTTGCCGGAGGAGCCGAACTGATTGCGGAACAGGCCCTCGATGATCAATGCCAGCCCGAACGTCAGAATGAGGCCGTAGAGATGATCGAGCTTGCGGATGTGCTGCAGGAACAGCCGCTCGATCAGGATGCCGGTCGCCCCGATCAGGATTGGCACGACGACGAGCGCGATCCAGTAATCGACGCCAAGGTATTGCAGCATCAGATAGGCGGCGAACGCGCCCATCATGTACTGCGCGCCGTGGGTGAAATTGATGATGTTGAGCATCCCGAAAATGACGGCAAGGCCGAGGCTCAACAGCGCGTAGAACGAGCCATTGATCAGGCCGATCAGAAGCTGGCCGAACAACGCATAGGAGGGAATGCCGAAGATTTCGACCATTGCGACCCGCTCACACGCTCACCGTCCGGCGTACCGCTGCACGACGCCTCTCGCCCAAGCGAGAATACGATGGCGCGCAGTGCGTCCCGCGCCGCGCCCGCACGCTTGGCCCTCTCCCGACGGGAGAGGGCCGGTTTGCGAAAGCGCTTACTTCGCGGCGCTGACCAGCGGACAATTATCGTCCTTGAGCGGACGGAAAGCTTCGTCAGCCGGGATCGTGGAGCGCAGCTTGAAATCGTCGCCGGGATATTTCGATTCGGCGGGCGATTTCACCTCAAACAGATAGGCCGGATGGGTGACCGTGCCGTCGACACGCACTTGGCCCTTGCCGAACAGCGGATCGTCGGTCGGCATCTGCTTCATCTTGTCGACGACCGCCTTGCCATCGGCGGCGCTGCCGACCGCGGCGACTGCTTTGAGATAATGCAGGATCGACGAATAGACGCCGGCCACCACCATGCTGGGGAACTTGCCGGGCCGTTCGGCTTGCCAGCGCTTGGTCCAGGCCCGGTTGGTGTCGTTCATGTCCCAGTACCAGGTCGAGGTGAGCACCAGACCCTGCGCGGTTTTCAGGCCGAGCGCCTCGACGTCGGAGATGAAGACGAGCAGGCCGGCGAAGTGCTGGCCGCCGGCGGTGATGCCGAATTCGGCACCTTGTTTGATGGCGTTGTCCGTGTCGCCGCCGGCATTGGCGAGGCCGATGATTTTGGCGTGCGACTGCTGCGCCTGCAGCAGGAACGACGAGAAATCGGCATTATTGAGCGGCACCAGGACGTGGCCCAGCACCTTGCCGCCGTTTGCCGTCACGACCGCGGCGGTGTCGCGCTCGAGCGCGTGACCAAACGCGTAATCGGCGGTGACGAAGAACCAGGTATCGCCGCCGGTCTTCACCAGCGCCTTGCCGGTGCCGTTCGCCAGCATCCAGGTGTCGTAGGTCCAGTGCACGCTGTTGGGCGAGCATTTCGGTCCGGTCAGGTCGGACGAGGCGGCACCGGAGATCAGAAAGACCTTGTTCTTCTCGCGCGTCACGTCGCTCACGGCGAGCGCAACGCTCGATGTCGGCACGTCGACGATGGCATCGACATGATCGACGTCGAACCATTGCCGGGCGATGCTGGAGCCGACGTCCGGCTTGTTCTGATGGTCGGCGCTGACGATGTCGACCTTCATGTTGTGCGCGGCCGGATTGAAATCCTGCACCGCCATCTTGGCGGCGGTGATCGAGCCGGGGCCGCTGATGTCGGCATACAGGCTCGACATGTCGCTTAAGACGCCGATCTTGACGTTGATCGGGCTCTGCGCCTGCGCCGCCGTGCCCAAGAGCACGGTGAGCGCGAACGCCAAACTGCCTGCAAGACGCATTATGCAACCTCCCTCTCTGCGGGCCTGTAGCCTTCTTTCGCCTTTGGGCCCTTCGCCTAGACTGTATCAGACTCCCAGATACTCGTGCAGCTTCCCCATATTGGCCGCGAGCGCGGCAGTGGGGAAATGGTCCACGATGCGGCCATGTTCCATGACATAGTAGCGGTCGGCAATAGTCGCGGCGAAATTAAAGTTCTGCTCGACCAACAGTATGGTGAATCCCTGCGCCTTGAGCGCGCCGATGGTGCGGCCGATCTGCTGAATGATGACGGGGGCAAGGCCCTCGGTCGGCTCGTCGAGCAGCAACAGGCGGGCGCCGGTGCGCAGGATGCGCGCGATCGCCAGCATCTGCTGCTCGCCGCCGGACAGCTTGGTGCCCTGGCTCGCTTGCCGCTCGCGCAAATTCGGGAACAGCTCGAAGATATGATCGAGATCGAGGCCGCCGGGAAGGAGTTGCGGCGGCAGCAACAGATTCTCGCGCACGTCGAGGCTCGAGAAGATGCCGCGCTCCTCGGGACAAATGGCGATGCCGGCGCGCGCGATCGCGTCGGAGGAGAGCCTGATCAGCTCGCGGCCGTCGAAACGCACCGAGCCGGCGCGCTGCTCGACCATGCCCATGATGGATTTCAGCGTCGTGGTCTTGCCGACGCCGTTGCGCCCAAGCAGCGTCACCACCTCGCCGGCGCGCACCTCGAAGCTGGCGCCGTGCAAAATGTGCGACTCGCCGTACCAGGCTTGCAGATCGGTAACCGCAAGCAGCGCAGATGTTTCAGCCATGGCCGGTCCCGAGATAGGCTTCACGCACCGCCGGATCGGCCGATACGGTCTTGTAGTCGCCCTCGGCCAAAATCTCGCCACGGCTGAGCACGGTGATGCGGTCGCACAGATCGGCGACGACGCTCAGATTATGCTCCACCATCAACACCGTGCGATGCACCGCGAGCGACTTGATCAGCGCGCTGATGCGCTCGATGTCCTCGCGGCCCATGCCGGACATCGGCTCGTCGAGCAGCAGCATCTGCGGATCGAGCGCGATGGTGGTTGCGATTTCGAGTGCGCGTTTGCGGCCGTACGGTAATTCCACTGCCAGCATGTGGGTGTAGGCGGCAAGCCCGACGTCGGCGACGAGCGTATGCGCCCGTTCGTCCAGCGCGCGCAGCACGCTCTTACTGCGCCAGAAATCGAACGAGCCGCCGCGCCGGCGCTGCAGCGCGATGCGGACGTTTTCCATCACCGTGAGATGCGGAAACACCGCGGAAATCTGGAACGAGCGGACGAGCCCGAGCCGCGCCACCTCGGCCGGCCGCAGCGCCGTTATGTCGCGGCCGTCGAAGACGATGCGGCCACGTGTCGGACTGAGGAACTTGCTGAGGAGATTGAAGCAGGTGGTCTTGCCGGCGCCGTTGGGGCCGATCATGGCGTGAATGGCGCCGCGCGCGACGCGCAGGTTCACGGCGCGCACCGCGACAAAGCCGGCAAAATCCTTGGTCAGGTCCTCGGTCTCCAGGACCGTATCGCCAGGCACACGTTTCCCCCACCCCGACCCATTGTCGGCATTATCGGTCAGCGCGTAAAGGGCGCGGCGCTGCGG
>JASHXZ010000655.1 GCA_030043285.1 Xanthobacteraceae bacterium
TCAGGCGACATCGCCACCTCCTCGCGGCCGAATTGGGCAAGACGCTCGCGGACGCCGGCGGCGTTCGTCACCTTGAGCAGAGCGGCATTGGCCTTTTGCACGATCGCGGCCGGCGTTCCGGCCGGCGCCACCAGGACCTGCCAACCGACCGCAGCAAAGCCCGGCAGCGTTTCGGCAACGGTCGGAACGTTCGGGAAGGCGGCGAGGCGCTGCAGCGAGGCCACCGCGAGCGGCCGCGCGTTGCCGGCAGCGACGGCACCTGCGATGCCCGAATAAGAATCGAACGTGAGCGCGATGCGCCCGCCCATCATGTCGTTGAGCACTTGGGTGGTGCCGCCCCCCGAATACGGCACCATCAGAAGCTTGATGCCGGCGCGGCTTTGCAACAGTTCGCCGGTGAGATGGGTGAGCCGCCCGACGCCGTTGGCGCCGTAAGCGAGCTTGCCGGGCTCCTTCTTCGCCAGCGCGATCAATTGCGGCAGCGTCGTCACGCCGACCCATGGCGCGGCGGTGATGAACAGCGGCGCGCCGCCGAGATAGCCGATCGGCGTGAAGTCGCGCGGCACTTCGACGGGCAGGTTGTCGGCCTTGCCGGGGAGCGCCACGAAAGCCGACAGCGCCGGCATGAACAACGTGTAGCCGTCGGGCGCAGCAGTCGCCGCGGCGTGCGCCGCAATGGCGCCGCCGGCACCCGGCTGATTGACCACTACGGCTTGCTCGCCCCACTCCGTGCTCAGACGCGCGGCGACGATGCGCATGGTCACGTCGATGGCGCTGCCTGGCGCGGAATCGGAAATGAGCCGCACCGGATGCGTTGGATAATTCTGCGCATGCGCCGTCCCGCCGGCGAGGCAAATCGGGAGCGCAAGCCACAGCAGAGCACGGCGGCAACGTGGATTCATCTGCAAGTCCGGTTTTTATGCAGCAGCATTATCCGCTGACCGATACGTCAATCCTTGGCGACCGCGCTTTCAATCCGCCGGTCGGGCACCAGCCACATCAGTGCCACCACCACGTAAATCGCGACCGACACCCAGGGATAGACGAACGCGAGCCCGATCGCTGCGGCATAAAGAACCGGCGACAGCTTGCCCTTGAGATCGCGACCGAGCGCCTCGGCGAGCACGGACTGGCGGCCGTGCCGATGCAGGATGGCCTTTTGCAGCAGGTAGTAAGCGATAGCTGGCATGAACAGCACCGCGCCGTAGGTGGCGACCGGCACCGGCGCCGGCAGATTTTCGCCCAACCAGGCGGTCGCCGCCGGCACCAAGGAGAGCCAGAACAACAAGTGCGCATTAGCCCACAGGATGAGCCCGTCGACCCGCGAGACCGTGTGCAACAGATGGTGATGGTTGTTCCAGTAGATCGCCAGGTAGATGAAGCTCATCACGTAGGTGAGAAAACTCGGCGCCACCGCGGCAAGCGCCCGCCAATCGGACCCATGCGGTATCCGCAGCTCGAGCACCATGATGGTGATCAGGATGGCGATCACGCCATCGCTGAATGCCGCCAAGCGATCCTTGCCCATATCGCACCCGGCGCCTCGGACAGCGAAACCGCAAGCGTGTCCTCAGACGCGAGAAAGAGCAAGCGTCAGCAGGCGCTGGAAGCGGCGTGACGGCAACGCGCTATTTACCGATCGCATCCGCAACCGCGCGGCGGGTGAGCACGCCGACCAGATGGGCGCGGTATTCGGCGCTGCCGTGAATGTCGCTGTTCATGCCGTCAGCCGGAATGCTCATGCCTTCCAGCGATTTCGGCGAAAAGCGCTTCTTCAGCGCCTCTTCGAACGACGGCACCCGGAATACGCCGTTGGCGCCGGCGCCGGTGACGGCGACACGGATCTCGCTGCCGCGCTTCGACACGAACACGCCGACCAGCGCGAAACGCGACGCCTGGTTCTCGAATTTCTGATAGGCGGCTTTCTTCGGGATTGGAAAGCTTACCTTGGTGATGATTTCCGAAGGCTCGAGTGCGGTCGAGAACATGCCGGTGAAGAACTCGTCCGCAGCGATGCGGCGTTTGTTGGTAATGATGGTGGCGCCGAGACCGAGGCACGCCGCCGGATAGTCGGCGTTCGGATCGTTGTTCGCGATCGAGCCGCCGATCGTGCCCATGTGGCGCACCGCCGGGTCGCCGATCACGCCGGCGAGTTTGGCCAGCGCCGGGATCGCCTGCTGCACCACGGGCGACGTGCTGACGTCGTTGTGGCGCGTCATCGCCCCGATGCTAAGCGAGCGGCCCTTCAGCTCGATGCCGGAAAGGCCGTCGACCAGCGATAGATCGACGAGCTGCGGCGGCCCGGCCAGGCGCAGCTTCATCGTCGGTAATAGCGTATGGCCGCCGGCCAACAGCTTGGCTTCCTCGTTCTTGGCGAGCAGGCTCGCCGCCTGGCGCAACGTCTGCGGACGATGAAAGGTAAAGGCGTACATCGCAGTCCTCCGTTATCGCGTCTTAAGCTGCGTGCGGCAGCTTGTTGGTCCGTTGCAGCGCTGCCCACACGGTGGCAGGCGTCGCCGGCATATCGATGGCCTCGGTGCCGAGCGCGTCGGTGAGCGCGTTCATCACCGCCGCCGGCGCCGCGATGGCGCCGGCCTCGCCGCACCCCTTGATGCCCAGCGGATTAGACGGGCACCGGGTCACCGTCATATCGACCTTGATGTCCGGCAAATTGTCGGCGCGCGGCATGGCGTAATCCATGTAGGAGCCGGAAATGAGCTGGCCCTTGTCGTCGTACACGGTGTGCTCGAGCAGCGCCTGGCCGACGCCTTGCGCCACGCCGCCATGGACCTGGCCTTCAACGATCATTGGATTGACCACGGTGCCGAAGTCGTCCACGGCGGTCCAGCCGACGATGGCCGCTTCGCCGGTATCGGGATCGACCTCCAGTTCGCAGATGTGGCAGCCGGCCGGGAAGGTGAAATTGGTCGGATCGTAGAAGGAAGTCTCCTTCAGCCCGGGTTCGATCTCGCTGGTCGGGAATTTGTGGGCGACATAGGCGCCAAGCGCGACCTCGCCCCACGCCGCCGACTTGTCGGTGCCGGCAACGGTGAACTTGCCGTCCTTGAAAACGATGTCGGCTTCGGCGGCCTCGAGCAGATGCGCGGCGATCTTTTTGGCCTTGGCCTCAACCTTGTCCAACGCTTTGACGATGGCCGACATGCCGACCGCGCCGGAGCGCGAGCCGTAGGTGCCCATGCCGAATTGCACCGTGTCGGTGTCGCCATGCAGGACGTTGACTTGGTCGATGCCGATGCCGAGCCGATCGGCGACCAGCTGCGCGAACGTGGTTTCGTGGCCCTGGCCGTGCGCATGGCAGCCGGTCAACACTTCGACCGAACCGGTCGGATTGACCCGCACCTCGGCGGATTCCTATAAGCCCACGCCGGCGCCAAGTT
>JASHXZ010000656.1 GCA_030043285.1 Xanthobacteraceae bacterium
CGTCGTGGCGAACGGATCGATCACTTTGAAACGATGCGGCAGCGCAAGGACGGCAGCCTGATCAATATCTCACTGACGATTTCGCCGGTGACCGACGGCACCGGCAGGGTCATCGGCGCTTCCAAGATCGCTCGCGACATCACCGAGCAAAAGCGGCGCGAGGAGCAGATCGCGTTGCTCGCCCGCGAGGCGGAGCACCGCACCAAGAATCTGCTGGCGCTGGCGCAAGCCACCGTGCACCTGACCCAAGCCGACACGCCGGACGAGCTGAAGAAGGCGATCGACGGGCGCCTGCAGGCCTTGGCCAAGGCGCACACGTTGTTGGCGCAGTCGCGTTGGGCCGGCGCCGACTTGCGCACGATCGTGACCGACGAGCTATCGCCGTACATGGGCGACGGCGACGCCCGCGCCGAAATTTCCGGTCCGAGCCTGATGCTCGATCCGGATCCGGCGCAGGCCGCGGCCATGGCCGTGCACGAACTGAGCACCAATGCGGCCAAATACGGCGCCCTGTCGGTGCCGGAAGGACGCGTCAGGGTCGAGTGGAAACTGGAGCCCGGCCGGCGGCTGCGGCTTCAATGGATAGAGACAGGCGGTCCGCCGGTAACGCCGCCGCCGCGGCAGGGTTTTGGCACCCGCGTGATGCAGCGCATGGTCTGCGGCCAGTGCAATGGCGACATCGATTTCGACTGGCGCGCAGAAGGCCTTGTCTGCGAAATCACGGTCGCGGCGTAGCGGCCTTCCGGCTCCTGCCTTACGGCTTCCAATCCTTCTGCCAAGCCAGCGGCGTCTTGGCGTCGATCAGGATGAAGGCAATGCGGCACGGCGTGGTGCCGTTGTTGACCCAGGCGTGATTGGTGCCCTGCTGCACCAGCACGTCGCCGGCCTTCACATGCACTTCGCTGTCGTCGAGCAGCATGTCGATCTCGCCATCGAGCACGAGCGCATAGTCGATGGTTCGCGTCCGATGGGTATTGGCGTGCCGTCCGTAGCCTTGCGTCGCCGGGTCGATGCCCATGGACAGCAGGATCTGGTGATGATCGACCGGCGCTGCGCCGCTCAACACCGGAGCAAAATCGACGATGCGAAAGATCGTGCCGTTCGGCGGCGGCGGCACGCCGACTTGCGTCTGCGCGCGATCGGCTGACGACGTCATGTCGACCGGAAACTCGCTCGTCACCCACAGCAAGGTCATGCCATTGCCGCCCGGACTGCGCTGCTTGGCAGGCAAGGCCGCGTCGAACAACGCCACCGCTTTGCCTGAAGCATCGTGGCCGGTCACGATCCGGCGCGTCGATTTCAACTCCATAATCGGCTCCTCCCGTCGGGCGTTGTGTCGGCGGCCGCGTCGCTTGATCGGCACAGCAGCGCGCCATAAAGGTGAGGCTCGTATTTGCCGGGCGCCGCGTGCAAATGCAAGAAGCGGGTCAGCGCTGCCGGCGAGGGGAGGGGTTTTGTGAGTGCCAAGCCGTCGCGTCCATTGCTGCAATCGGCCGAGGATACGGGGAGCCAATACGACCGCGCGCCGAGCTTTGCGTCGATGGCGAGCGACCGCGACATCATGGTGCCGATGCGCGATGGTGTCGAAATCTGCGTCGATATTTATCGCCCCGAGGCCGCCGGCAAATCCCCGGCGCTGCTCGCCTTCGCCATCTATAATAAAGACATTCAGGGGCCCGACATGGCCGCGGCGCTGCCGCCGCAGCCGGCCTGGGCGCCGCTATGGACCGGGCCGCTCGAGGCCGGCGACACCAATTTCTTCGTCTCGCGCGGCTACGTGCACGTGATCGGTTCGCCGCGCGGCGTCGGCAAATCGCAGGGCGGCGGCTCGCGCGAGTGGGACTGTTACGACCTGATCGAATGGATCGCGACGCAGCCATGGTGCGACGGCAATGTCGGCATGGTGGGAATTTCCGGGTTCGGCGCCGAGCAACTTGCCGCGGCCAAGAAACAGCCGCCGCACCTGCGCGCGATCTTTCCGTTCGATTCGCGCGGCGCCTACGGCGAGCTCGGCGGCTTTCGCGACGAATATCCCGGCGGCGTCATCCATCTGTTTCGTTATCTGGTCGGGCATTTCTCGGCGCTGCACCAGCACAAGGGACCGCCCGGCGCGCTGCCGGCCGAGCGCGAAGAGTTTTGGCGCGAGGCGATGGCCAATCCCGATTACAAAATGTATCCGCACGTCTACAATCTCCTCGCGCAAAAGGGCCAGCACATGCCGCCCTTTTTCAATTTACTGATCGACCCGTTCGACAGCGAAGCGGCGGTGCAAAAGAGCGAAGCCGAATTCGCAGAGATCAAGGTGCCGACCTATACGGGCTCCGGCTGGTACGGCTACACCTACAAGACGCACCTCAACGGCAGCCAGCATTGGTATCGCAACATCGCCGCGCCGAAGAAGCTGCTGCTCGCCGGGCCGGCGCACCTGGAACGGCCGTATCACGGCTTTCACCGCGAGGTGCTGCGCTGGCACGACCATTGGCTCAAGGGCATCGACACCGGCATCATGGACGAGCCGCCGGTGCGCTTCTGGGTGATGGGCGCCAATGAATGGCGCACCGCCAGCGACTGGCCACTGCCGCAGACGCAATGGACCAGGCTTTATCTGAAAAGCTGGCAGCGGCTGTCGGCCGACGAGCCGGCGCCGACGAGCGCCGCGGCGAACGTGCCGCCGGATTCATTCGTGCAGATGCCGCCGTTGCAGACCGACACCGTCGCGCGGCTGCGCTACATGACCGATCCGCTGCCGCACGACGTGCTGATCGCCGGCCCGATCGCGGTCACGCTTTATGCGGCGATCGATCAGGACGACACCAACTGGATCGTCATTCTCAAGGACATCGGCCCTGACGTTTCGGTGCAGAGCGTGCGCGAAGGCGAACGCAAGATACCCGCCGATCTGCCCGAGCGCGAGCTGACGCGCGGCTGGCTCAAGGCGTCGAACCGTGCGCTCGATCCGGCGCGCTCAAAGCCGTACTGGCCGTGGCACCCGCTGACGCGCACGGCGCACAAGCCGGTCACGCCGGGCGCGATCGAAGAATATCAGATCGAGGTGATGGCGACGGCGAATCTGTTCCGGGCAGGCCACCGCATCTGCCTCGATATCACCAGCCTCGATTTGCCGACCGGCGTCGCCGGCGCCACCAACGCCGAATACGTGCCGTATCACATCTGCTCCAGCAAAACGGTGCTGCATAAGATTTATCACGATCTGCAGCATCCATCGCATTTGCTGCTGCCGGTCATTCCGGAGTGACATCAGGGCACAGTCATTTTGGCAGCGGTTTGTTGTTCACCTCACCCTGAGGTGCTCGCGCCCAGCGCGAGCCTCGAAGGGCGAGGCCGCGGCGCACCTGAAATCGGGCTTGCCCGATTTCGGCATATTTGTTGTCCAGATCGGCTAGCCGATCTGGATGCCTGCATCCTTCGAGGGCCGCTTCGCGGCCGCCTCAGGATGAGGTCAACAGGAAGAGTCACTGTCCGCTGGGCGTGCGCAGGCCGAACCAGGTGTCGCGGACCTGGTGGTAATGCACCTGCGGATCATAGATCGACACCGGCAGCTTCAATTCCTGCGCCGACAGCCGGCCGACTGCGGAGAGCAGGCTGTACGAGGCGACGACGCGGTCGTGTTGGGCCACGATCAGGTTCTGCCGCGCGTTGACCAGAACCTGCTCGGCATTGAGGACGTCTTGCGTCGTGCGCTGGCCGGCCAAGGCCTCGTTGCGCACGCCGGTGAGCGCGCGGGCGGCTGCCGTGTTCTGGCGTTCAGCGGCTTCGACTTGCGCCTTCGCGGCCTGCAGCTGGCCCCATGCCTGCACCACATTGGCGCGCACCTGGTCGCGCACCTGATCGACGTTGAGGCGCTGCTGGTCGAGAGTTTCCTTGTCGAGCCGGATCGCCGAATACTCGGCGCCACCCTGATAAATCGGCACCGACAGGTTCAGCGTCACCGTGTTGGTGAACAGCTTTGGCGAAAGAAGTTGCGGATCGCGCTGCTCCTGAATGCTGTACTGGCCGGTCAGCGACGGCCACAGCGCGCCTTCGGCGATCTTGACCTGCAGCTGCGCCACGTCGACGCCGTACAGCGCAGCCGTAACCGATGGATTCTCGGCGATCCCGACCGCGACCGCGGCGCTGACATTGGTCGGCGCGAGGCGATCGACCGGCGCGGCGGCGGCGAGATTCGCCGGTTCGACGCCGATGATGCGCCGGTAATTAGCCCGCGTCGTCATCAGCTGCGATTCCGCGGAGTGCAGCGTGGCTTGGCCTCCTGCCAATTGCGCCTCGGCCTGCGCGACGTCGGTGTCGGTGACCTGGCCGGCGGAAAAGCGGTTGCGGGTGTCGGTCAGCGTGCGCTCCAGGACGCGGACGTTGTTTTGCTGCACCTGCAGGTTCGCGGTGTCGCGCGACACATCCATATAGATTGTCGCCGCCGACAGCAGCACCGACTCTTCCATCACGCGCAAGGTCTCGCGCGCCGCCGAGACCTGACTCTCCGCCGCCCGCACTTTGTTGGCGGTTTGCTGGCCGTTGAACAGGGTCTGCGTGCCAGTGAGCCCGGCCGCTTCCGGCGTGGTCAAGCCTTTGGCTGAGAATGTGATGCCCGGGCCGGAGGGCAAAATAGTCCCGGCGGGAATGGTCTGCGTGACGTCCGAATATTGCCGGCCGATCGAGGCGTTGGCGGCGATGTTAGGTCGATAACCCGACAATGCCTGCGGCACGCCCTCGTCGGTCTGGCGTACCATGGCGCGCTGGGCGTTGAGCTGGGGGTTGTTCTGGTAGGCCTTGGCGAGCGCGCTTTCGATAGTCTCGGCGGCACTAGGCCGCGACGCCGCGATGATGGCAGCGCATAAGGCAATTGCCGCTGCGGCGCGGCGGCCCCGCGCTCGCGGCCATCCTCTGCGCACTCGTGGAGCCCCCTCTACACGCACGCCGCCAGCCCCAATCCGCCGCAGGCAAAACCTTACCGGCTGGCGCAGCGGCTTACAAGAAAACGTGTGGATACGTGCTTCGCCTTCAGGGCTTCGGTTGCTGCGGCACCAGCGCGTCGTCGATCTCCCTGGCGCGTACGCATGCCGGGCGCGTGCTGAGCCGCTGCCAATATTGCGTAAACGCCGGCCGCTTCTCGATCATGCCAAACATCATGCCGAAGCCGAGTTGCGAACCGACATAGACATCGGCGGCGGAAAAGCGGTCACCGACCAGATATTCGCCGCGCGACACCGCGGCCTCGAGCGCATCCATGACGTGGTCGAAGCGGCCGTATCCGATCATGCGCTCGCGCTCCGGCGGCACCGTAAAGCCAAGCGCCTTGTTGCTGACCGCGGCCTCGACCGGGCCGGCAGCAAAGAACAGCCAGCGATAATAAG
>JASHXZ010000657.1 GCA_030043285.1 Xanthobacteraceae bacterium
GGGAGTCGAGGCGCCGCGCTGGGTCGTATCGGGATATCCGGGAGTCGCCAGCATCCTGACGGGGGAAGACGATGTGGCAAGCCGCTCAATGGATCTGCGCGCTGGTCGCGCTGTCGTGTGGGGCACCGCCCGGAGCCACGGTCGTCCAAGCCGCTTATGATCGGGAGCTGACCGCTGGCAGCGCGCTGCACGACGACAGCCTGCAGGTCTTGCAGGCGAAATGTCGTGACGACGGCACCGGCAAATATCTCTGCGATATCACCTTTATCTCAAAGAAGGACCCGGCCCAGCGGCCGTTCTTTGACATCGTGGCGATCGCCCGCGTCGCCGGCGGCTGGGAGCTCAAGAGCGGGTTGTGCAAGCACTGAAGCGCAAGCACTGAGGCGCAACGACTGGAGCGTCAGATCGGCGGCGGTCAGCACGCAGCGCGGTGCCCGGCTGATGGCCGGCAGCGGGCGCGCGCCGGCGCAGGACGAGCCGGATTCAAAGCGGAGGGCACCGGCGCAGCGACAGGGGCCGGACTCAAAGTGGAAGGCACCGCCTGGCCGCTGCTCCGGCCAAAAACCGCGAT
Source organism: Xanthobacteraceae bacterium (assembly GCA_030043285.1). Taxonomy (GTDB): domain Bacteria; phylum Pseudomonadota; class Alphaproteobacteria; order Rhizobiales; family Xanthobacteraceae; genus BOG-931. Next base: position 572 of record JASHXZ010000657.1, read on the forward strand.
CTCCACGCCAGCGCCTTCGTCCTTTATCAAGTAATCGTAGCCGCGCAGGATTTCCGCAATGACGGGCCGGAGCGGGCCTGAATAAGTGCCGGTGATGGCGTCGTTGAGCGGCGCCTCCGAATGGTATTGCACGTGGAACGCGGGCCCCATCGCTGTAAGCACCGCAGCGATCGTGCTGTCGTGCGCATCGAGCTCAAGCGACGTGGCACTGCCCGCCAACTGCACCGACCCCGGACCGGATTGGGCCATGGCGGCGCCGGTGGCATACAGCGCCACCCAGGCCATGAACAGGCCGTACAACGTCGGCTTCGCTGCGAAGTTGAAAATGCCACAAGGCAACCCAAGCTTCGCCCGCGGTTTGTCGGCCGGATGCTCTGCCGTCGAGCTGGGCTTCGTCACAGCGACCCCCTCATACAGCCACAACTGGTATGCGCGCCAGCGCGCGGCGACGCAAGCCCTCCCCCACCCTGACGCAGAAGGAGAGCGGGCAGAGCCGGCAAAGAGCTGCCGGATCGCCAACTTCGCCGCATTGTCACCGCCAAGGCTTCGTTTCATAACATGGCCGCCGCGCGCGCCGGCCCGAGGCTTGCCAATTTGCGATTGGTGCCCTGTGCCGCTCACACGCGCCCGGCGTCGAACAAGCGCGTTGTTGGGGGCGCGTCGGTGGTCAAGGGAGAAACGCATGGCCAAACATCAAACCATCAAGGCCGCTTTGTCTGCAGCGGCAATCGTCGGCTTCGGTACGTTGGCGCTCGCGGGCGCCGCACACGCTCAGGGCGCCGCCCCCGCGACTGGCGATCTCAGCGGCACCTATCAGTGCAAGTCCAATCCGAGCCCCTGCCTGTGGTCGGGCGCGACCGCTTCGATCACGCAATCGGGCAAGAAGCTGCAGATCAAAGGCACAAACGGCGCCATGGCCGACGCCACCTTGACCAGCGATGTCACCATCACGGCCGGCGGCACGTTCAACTCGCTCGGCATCATCCGCGCCGACAAATCGATCGACTGGTCCGACGGCACCAAGTGGACCAAGCAATAAGCTTCTGAAATCGCGCAGAAAAACGCGGCTTCGTTGCACCTGAACGCCGCGTTTGCTATATATAAAGACGTGGGCACGACCGGGTGGCAGTGCCCGTCAACGTCGCGCCGATAGTAACCGTCTGGCCCGCCGCTCGCGGCGGGCCGATGGCTTTTTGGATTCCGCCATGAACCGTTCGAACCGGACCGACCATATCCGGATCACCTCGCATCCGGAGCCCGGCGGCAAGCCGCATTTTCCAATCCGCTGGGGCGCGGCGAGCGCGCGCGAGCGCGGCCCGATCATCGGCACGGTGTCGCGGGCCGGCGACCGCAACGCCATCGGCAGCCACGGCGGCTCCTACGCGCTCTACCGCGCGCTTGCGGTATCGGCCGGCGCGCTCGATCCGATCCGCCGGCCGGATTTGACCAACACCGACCCCGCCGTGACCATCGGGCCGTTCCCGCAATGGAGCGAGCCGGGACGCATCGTGTCGCTCGATCCGTGGGGCCATGTGGCGGCGCAGGTTTTTCGTCCCGAGATCGCCGAGGGCGCCGATATCCGCCCGACCATCGCCGCCACCAAGGCGCGGCTCGACCTGCACGAGATGCAGAGCGCGCTCGCGGCCGGCCGGCTCAAGGCCGACGGCGACATCGTGCATCGCAACGGCAGCATTGCGGTCGCCAAGGTCGCCATCGACCCGGTCTGGTATCTGCCCGGCATCGCGCAGCGTTTCGGCTGCGCCGAGACCGTGCTGCGCCGCACCCTGTTCGAGCAGACTGCGGGCATGTTCCCCGAACTCGTCACGCGGCCCGACATGCACGTGTTTCTGCCGCCGATCGGCGGCACCACGATCTATCTGATGGGCGACGTCGACAAGCTCACCGATCCGGCGACCAAGATCACCTGCCGGGTGCACGACGAATGCAACGGCTCCGACGTGTTCGGCTCCGACATCTGCACCTGCCGGCCGTATCTCATTCACGGCATCGAGGAATGCGCCCGCGGCGCGCAGGCCGGCGGGCTCGGCATCATCGTCTATAACCGCAAGGAAGGCCGCGCGCTCGGCGAGGTCACCAAGTTTCTGGTCTACAACGCGCGCAAGCGCCAGGAAGGCGGCGACGTGGCGAGCGCCTATTTCGAGCGCACCGAATGCGTCGCCGGCGTGCAGGATGCCCGCTTCCAGCAATTGATGCCGGACACGCTGCATTGGCTTGGCGTGCGGCGCATCGACCGCTTCGTGTCGATGAGCGACATGAAATACGACGCGCTGGTCGGCCAAGGCATCGACGTGGTGGAACGCGTGGCGCTGCCCGACGAACTGATCCCGGCCGACGCCCATGTCGAAATGGCCGCCAAAAAGGCTGCAGGCTATTTCTCGCCCGAGCCGCCGGCGCCGGCCGAAGCCGCCGACACGACCGGGCGCGCGCTCGACAAGTATTAAGTGTCCATGATGTTAGGCTACGCATTCTCGTCGTCATTGCGAGCGAAGCGAAGCAATCCAGTGCTGCCGAGCCGCTGCACTGGATTGCTTCGTCGCTTCGCTCCTCGCAATGACGATTTAATGTAAGCGCCGGCATTTGTCCGGGCACGCTGTCATGACCGATGAGAAGGCCGCCGCTGTTTCACTTTTGAACGCCGCGGCGGTGCGCACGCGTGCCAAGCGCATGCTGGCGCTCGGCCTCGACGACAAGCTGCCGCATTTTCGCATCGATCTTCGATGCCTCGACGACGCGGTCGATCGCGTCGTCGCTGCGACAAAGAAGAGTTACCCGTCGCTCGCCGTGCCATTCCATTCGCGCTGGCGGCACTTCGTGATCTACGGCTTCGAC
>JASHXZ010000658.1 GCA_030043285.1 Xanthobacteraceae bacterium
GTCGGCGCGATAGCGAACGTATTGGTCTGCCAGTCCGGCTTCTCGACCTGCAGCACGTCGGCTTGCGGCGCCACCAGATGCAGCGCCCATGCGATCTCGGGAGGCGACAGCAACTCCGCCGCGCCGAGCCAGGCCGGCTTTTGTTTGCTCGGCCGTCCGGTCCATTTCGGCAGCACCAGAAGGATTGTCTCGGCATCGAGCAGCGTGCGCACGATGCGTTCGGTCTTGGGGTTGGGGCGCGGCTCGGCAATCACCAGGACGCTGTGCAGCGTGAGCTGATCGAGCGAATCCTCGCGGCTCTTGATCACGCTGATGCCCAAGCGCTGCAGCACCGCGGCGAGGCCGGCATAGCCGATGGCCGAGCGCGAAAAGCTGCTGGGCCCCGTCGTGTCGGCGCCCAGATCGCGGCTGCCCATCAGATAGAGCGAGACCGCGAACGTGACGATCGCGGCGGCGATCCAGCCGATCAGCAGCCGCGGCGAAAAGAACGAATCACCGGTCATGCGGCCACGCCCTCATGCAGCGCCTGGGCGAACGTGGCGAAGCTCGCGCGGCAGGCCGCGTAATCGTCATGCGCCGCGGGATGCTCGCCGAAATAGCTCCACTCGACGCGGCCGACGACCTCGCGCAGCGGCGCGCGCAGGCCGTCGGGTAACTGTCTGCTGCGTAGAATTTCGCGGCTGGTCATGGAATCGGCGAACGGCTCGTCGAGCCGCCGGCGAATGACCGCCAAGGCGTGCAGCAGCAGCACGTGCATGGCTTCGGCAAAGCGGCCTTGTGCGGCAAGCGCGTCGGCCGCGCCGAGTGCGATGGCGGGCTGCTGGGTCTGCGTTTCGGCGTTGCCGGCTTCCTCATCTGTCCAGTCACGGTCGCGACCGACCCGCAGCGCCGGAATCATGTCACGGAATGCGTAGAGCAACACCGCAATGCCGACGATCACGACAAGCCACAAGACTTCGGGCGGCAAGTGGAGTTGCCAGCTGAACGGTTCGGGCTCGCGCACCAGCTCGGTCTGCAGATCGAGGCGGCGCACGGCCTGCGCCGCGATGGCGCGGGCCTTCGCCTCGGATAACGTTTGCGCCGCCTGATTGGCTCCCGCGACCGCTCCCTGCGACTTGTCCGCCGCAAGCGCGCTCGTACAGCACAGCACCACGATAATCAAAAGCAAGACAATCGACGCGCGTTGCACCCGGCCGCGCAAGACCGCCGCACAACCGGTTGCTTTGCCGAGCCGCATCCCCGCCCCAAGCACCCGCTTTGCCGCGGCTGCGCGATTGCCGATCGCTTGTTTTGCTATACTCCAGTTTGTGGTTGAATGCATCCCGCGCCCACCTGCAAGCAACGCGGCCGGCGGGGGAAAACGTCATCACCATGCGCCGCCGAACTTTGCTCCAGCTCGCAGCCGCAGCCGCCGCGTCGCCGGCGCTGCCGCGGCCGGCGCGGGCGCAGACCTATCCGGCGCATCCGATCCGGCTCATCGCCGGCTTTCCGGCCGGCGGCCAGATCGACATCATCGCGCGGCTGACCGCGCAATGGCTCGGCCAAGCGCTCAAGCAAACCGTCGTGGTCGAGAACAAGCCCGGCGCTGGCGGCAATCTGGGCGCCGAGGCGGTCGTGCGGGCGCCGCCGGACGGCTACACATTGTTCTTCGCTGCGTCGTCCAACACCGTCAATACGACGCTGTTCGCGCATCTGTCCTACGACTTCGCCCGCGACACGGCGCCGGTCGGGCCGATCAACCGCATTCCGCTGGTCCTCGAAGCGACGCCGTCGTTCGGACCAAAAACCGTCGCCGAGTTGATCGCCGCCGCCAAGGCCAAACCGGGCGCCATCAGCATGGGCTCGCCGTCGGCCGGCACGCCGCCTTATCTGGCGGTGGCACTGTTGAAGATGATGGCCGGCATCGAGGTGGTGCAGGTGCCGTATTTCGGCGAGAGTCAGATGATCACCGATCTCCTCGGCGGTCAGCTTCCGGTCGGCATCGGCGGCATCTCGTCGGCGATCGGTCACATCAAGGCCGGCCGGCTCAACGCACTCGGCCTGACCACGCCGGCGCGGATCGAGCAGCTGCCGGACGTGCCGGCCATCGCCGAGACGATACCGGGCTTCGCGGCGAGCGGCTGGAGCGGCATCGTGGCGCCGAAGAATACGCCCGAGCCGATCGTCGCCACGCTCGCCACCGCGATCCGCACCATCCAGGCCGATCCGCAATTCAAAGAACGCCTCGCCGATCTCGGCGCGCCGCTCTTCTCATTGCCGCCCGCCGAATTCGACACGTTCATCGTGTCGGAAACGCAGAAATGGGCGAAGGTGATCAAATTCGCCGGGCTAAAGCCGCAGTAGTACTTCATCCTCATCCTGAGGCGCTCGCCCCGAGGGCGAGCCTCGAAGGATGCAGGCCCCAGTGTCTCGGCCTCATCCCGAGGCTCGCTTCGCTCGCGCCTCAGGATGAGGAATAAGACCTACTGCGCGGCGATGTTGTTCTCGCGCACCACGTCGCCCCAGAGCTTGATCTCGCTCTTGAGCAGCGTCGCGGCGGCTTCGGGGGTTTCCTGGCTGTCCGGATATTCGTCCATGCCGCCCTCGGCGTAGGTCTTGCGCAGCTTGGGGTCCTTGAGCGCGGTGCGCAGCGCGGCGTTGAGCTTGTCGACGATCGGGCGCGGCGTGCCGGCCGGCGCCAGCAGCATGTGCCAGAAATCGACGTCGACCTTCGGGTAACCGAGCTCGCCGAAGGTCGGCAGATCGGGCATCCCGGCGAAGCGCTGCTTGGCGATGAGACCATAGACTTTGAGCTTGCCGGTCTCGACCAGCGGCTTCGCCGCCACCGCCGAGATCGGGCCGAGATCGACCTGCCCGGCCAACAGATCGATCAGCGCCGGCCCGGCGCCGCGATACGGCACCTGCGTGACCTTGATGCCGAGTTCCTGGAACAGCAGCACCTCGGCCAAATGGCCGAACGAGCCGACGCCCGGATGGCCGACCCTGATGGTCTGTCCGGGCACCTTCATCCATTTCAACAGCTCGGCGAAATTGTTGGCCGGCAGCGTCGGCCGGCCGGCGATCGTGTTGGCGGTGATGTTGACGAGGCCGATCGGCACGAAATCCTTGTCGGCGTCGAAGGTGCGGTTCGGATAAAGCGCCATGCCGGCGGCGAGCGCGTCCTGGTGCAACAGGATGGTGTAGCCGTCCGGCTCGGCGCGCGCCGCCTTGGCGGCGGCGATCATGCCGCCGGCGCCGCCGAGATTCTCGATGACGACCGGTTGCCCCAGCGCCTTCTGGAAAGGATCCTGCAGCATGCGCGCGGTGGCGTCATCGGCGCCGCCCGGCGGGAACGCCACCAGCATGGTGACCGGCCGAGTGGGATAG
>JASHXZ010000659.1 GCA_030043285.1 Xanthobacteraceae bacterium
CGCCCTGGATCAGGAGGCCGGCCGGGAAACTGACGAAGGCCGGCCGCTCCTTGACGCGGTCCTCGAAAAACTTGCTCGGCCGCTTGGTCATCGCCGAGGTGCGCGCCTTGCCGAGCGATACTTCGGCGGAAATGGCCGCGCAGCCGTCCATGCGCGCAAAGCCGAGCAGATAGCCGCCGTCATCGACGATCGAGATCGCCACGGCCCATTTGTGCTCGCTCGCTTTGGCCTCGCAGGCTGCCAGCAGCTTCTTCACATCCGCCAAGGTCAGGCTCGGTTTGGTGCGCATAAAAATCCTCCGATAACGTGGCCGCATCCTTGCTATCAGCTAAAGCGGCGGCATGCTATTTTTCCAACCGGCTACTCTTTACACCACAAACCGCATTGCAAGGAGGACCGAACGATGGCGACCACAATCCGGTCGTGCTTGGGCGCCGCGGCGATCGCGCTGGCCATGGCTATTCACGCAGCTACGCCAGCGTGCGCCACCGACGTCATCGCCGATTGGCCGACCATCCAGATGCCGCCAGCGCCTGCGCTGAAAGCGGTCAGCATCGATCCAAAATCCACCGCGCTTTTGCTGTTCGACTTTATGAAGTCGAACTGCGGCGAGCGGCCGCGCTGCGTCGCGGCAGTCCCGACGCTCAAAACCCTGCATGACCGGGCGCGTGCCGCCAACATGGTGGTGGCCTACACGCTGCCTGGCGGCGGCACGATCATCGATCCGAGCATCGCGCCGCGCGCCGGTGAAGTCGTCGCGCAGAAGGCGGGCGGGCCCGACAAGTTCCTGGGCGACGATCTCGACCAGCGCCTCAAGGAGCATGGCATCAAGACCGTGATCTTGTGCGGCACCTCGGCGCAAGGCGTCGGCCTCGGTACCGGCGCCGCTGCGGCGCAACGCGGTTATCGCGTGATCTATCCGGTCGATTGTCTGCCGGCGGAGAGCGCGTTCCGCGAGGCTTATGCGGCGTGGCATATGGCTGGCGGCGGGCCGCCGGTGACCACCAAATGGGTCACCGTAACGCGCAGCGACATGATCACGTTCGAGGACGCGAAATAAGCTTCGATCCGGGTGGCATACGGCCGACTTGCCAGCGCGCTGCTTCACTGGAGCGAGAAGCGGAGCGGCACGGTGAAGCTGTATTCGTTTTTGGTCATGCTCGGAGGGAATGCCGGCAGCGGCTGGGCGCGCTCGATCATGGCTAAAGCCTCATCGTCGAGCTCGGCGTGGCCGGAGCTGCGCACGATCTTGCGGGAGAGCACGTGACCGTCGCGATTGAGCAAGAACTCGAGCAACGCCACCCCTACCTCGCCGCGTTCACGGGCGCCGCGCGGATAGCGCTTTAATTGCTGCAGGCGGCGCATCAGCAGCGTCTGATACGACCGTGGGACTTGCGGTGCGCCGCCCTTGGTCGGCGCCGCGGTGATCGGCGCCGGCGGCTTCGGCTCCTCGACCTTCTCCGGCGGCTTGACTTCGGGCGGCGGGACGTCGGCGGTGGTGACGTCCGGCTCAGGCGGCGGCGGGGTGATTTTTTGCGGCTCCACCGGCTTCGGCGGCGCCGGCGGCGTCGCCTTCTGCTCGATCATCGCTTCGGGCGCCGCCGCGACATTGAGCTTGACGTCGGCGGTCGAGTCGATCGGATCGAGCTCGATGCTGATCTCTTCGGTATTGTCGCCAGCGGGTTGGTCCGGGGCGCGCCAGAACAGATAGCCGACGAGCAGCGCGGCGTGCACCGCGGCAACAAGGACGCCGGCGAAGGCCCAGCGGGCAAAATCGCGCGGCGTCTCGTCGCCGAACCACAAATCCTCAAACCAACTCGCGGTCCGCGCCGTCATTGTGCTTCCCGCTGCTCCAGGCCGAGCAGGTTGAATTTCAGATAGCCGGCTTTCCGCACCGTCTCGATCAGCTGGTAAAAATCGCCGTACGGCACGGCGCGATCGACGCTGAGCCGCACGTGGCGGTCCTTGTCGCCGCCGCTCAAATCGTCGAGCCGCGCCGGCAGTCCCGACAGCGTGGTGTCGGCATCGTCGATGGTCAAGGTGCGGTCGGCCTTGAGCGTCACGTCGATCGGCTTTTGCGGATGCGGCTGCGGCAGCGCGGCCGAGCGCGGCAGGTCGACGGCGATATCGACGGTGGCGAGCGGCGCCGCCACCATGAAGATGATCAACAGCACCAGCATCACGTCGATGAACGGCGTGACATTGATGTCGTGCACCTCGGTGAGCTCGTCCTCGCCGTGATCGAGACGAATGGCCATGGCGACGCTCCGGTTTACTCGGCGGCGTGGGCGAGCGGCAGGCGGCGGGCGCGGTCGAGATCGCGGCTTACGAGCCGCATGATCTGCGCCGAGGCATCGCCGATCAGCGCCCGATAGTGCGCGGTCTGCCGCGCCAGCACGTTGTAGATCATCACGGCCGGGATGGCGGCGATCAGCCCCATGGCGGTGGCAAGCAGCGCCTGCGCGATGCCGGGCGCCACCACCGCGAGGTTCGTGGTGTTGGCGTTGGAGATACCGATGAAGCTGTTCATGATGCCCCACACGGTGCCGAACAGGCCGACGAACGGCGCGGTCGAACCGATGGTGGCGAGCACGCCGGTGCCGCGCGAAATTTTGCGGCCGGCGGCCATTTCCAGGCGTTCGAGCTGCAAGCCGATACGCTCCTTCAAGCCTTCGCCGGAGCCGCTCGCCGACAGCCGCACTTCCTGGCCGGCGGCTTGGAGCGCCTGCGCTACCGGACCGTCGGCTTGGCGCAACGCGTCATGGGCTTCGATGAGCGTCGTCGCCTTAGCGAGGACGCGCAGGCCGCGGCGCACTTGGCTGCGCGCGCGGCGCAGCTCCAGCGTCTTGGCGAAGAACGCCGTCCAGGTGATGAGCGAGGCAAAGGCCAGCCCGATCATCACCGCCTTCACCACGCGGTCGGCATCGAGATACATACCGACTAGCGACAGCTGGTGCGGCAGCAATGCGCCGCCGATGGCCGGCTGACCGGGCGCGGGTGAGGGCGCCGGATTCGCATTCGATCCGGCTTCGTCGGCGGCGGGCTGTGGCGCGGCCGTATTGGCAGCCGGCTGAGCTGGAACCGCACTGCCACCCGATTGTTGCGGGACGGGTGCGGCCGCATTCGGCGCGGCGGCCTGTGGCGCGACCGCAGCCGGCGCCGGTTGAGCTTGCGCTGGGGCGGCGGCAGGAGACGGCTGCGCTGCCTGCGGCACCGGCGCATCTTGCGCCTGCGCGTGGGCCGATGGAGCCGCAGCGAGCAGTACAGCGGCGGCGAAAAACGCCAGCCGCGGCAAGGCGCCGCGCCAAATCGCGCGGATCGGGCTCAAACCAGGGCGCTGCCAATCAGTTCGCATCGTCATCATGTCCCGTTCTTCGTCGTCGTTCTACCGGTGCTCAATAGTGCCAGGCGGCTTTCACATAGTAGGTCCGCGGGTCGCCGACGAAGCCGCCGGCGCTCTCCGCGAACGTGTAGTAGGTCACGTTGCCGATATTCTTGATGCCGATTTGCGCATCCCAACGGGGTTGATAATAGCCGAACATGGCGTCCATCACCGTCGAGGGCGGAACCCATGATGTATTGCCGCTATTGGCGTAGGTCAGGCTGTTATAGGAGAGGCCGCCGCCAACGCGGAAACCGTGAACTCCGTTTATGGCAAAGTCGTAACTCGTCCAAAGGTTGAAGATATAGCGTGGAACGCCGACCGGCCAGTTGCCGACCTGCGAAGGCGTGCCTGGCACCGCGGTCAGCACCGCATTTTGCGCAATCGCATTGGCCAACAGCTTCCACTGCGGCGTGATTGCGAATTGCAGGTCGGCATCGATGCCGCGCGAGTTCTGCGCATTAAACGAGATGGTGTCCGTCGTCGTGTTTTCGGTGAACACGTTGGTACGGTAGATTGCGAAAACGGCTGGCGTGAAGACCAAGCGTCCGTCCGGTGTCGAGAATTTGATGCCGGCTTCGTATTCGAGACCCGATTCCGGGGCAAACACGCCGTTCTGCGTCGTCTCCGAGTTGAAGTTGGTCAGGTAGCTCTTCGAGATGCCGGCGAACGGCGCCACGCCGGGAAAGATTTTGTACAGCGTGCCGACGCTCCAGCTGGTCGGGGTATCGGTTTCGGTATCGACCACCCCGGGTTCGAGCGGCGTGCCGTTCTGCTCGAACCGGCCAGGCGCCGGATTGGTGGCGGATTGCGCCACATAGGCGAGCGGCGTCAACTGCTCGTACCAGTGCTCCCGGCGAATTCCGAGGCGCACCTTCCATTGATCGGTGACGTCGATCTGGTCGGTCGCGTAGGTAGAGAGATACAGCGCGCTCAGGTCGTCGATCATGCCGGGAAGCGCTGCCGTCCGCATGAAGTCTAGTCCCGCGGTCGAGGTCTCCGGAACGACCGGCGCGTAGATGTTGGTGATGTTCGGCAGGTTGGCGGTGGCGCGGTTATCGTCGATGCTCTCCCACTCGACCTGCGCGCCGGTCAACAGCGTATGGCCGACCGGGCCGGTGTGGAACTTCCAGACCGGCTCGAACTGATAGATGAAGTCGTTGTCGTGGTCGGTCTGCTCGCGCAGCTGCCGACACCCGCTCGCGGTCGGGGACGGGCAACCCGCGCTTCCTTCCTCAAACAGTCCGCCGACCAGCGTGATGGTGCCGCCGCCGGAATTGCGCAGGATGTCGACGTCGCGGTGCGTCAACGACAGGCGATTGTTGACCGTGAGGTAATCCGCCACCCACCAGGAATCGGTCGCAGTGGCGCGCGCGAAGTTTTGATTGCCCTCATCGAAGGGCGTCGAATATTTCGCCGTGTCAGGGACAGCCAGCGGAATGCCGGCGTTGCTGCGGCCATTGAAATAGAGAATGCCGTAGCTGTCGGGCGTGCGCTCGATATGGCGCAGGTCGAGCGCGAACGTGGTGACGTGGTTGTCGTGATTCCAGCTCAGCACCGGGCGGATTTCGTAATCGGCGCTTTTGAGGTCGCGGAAGCCGTCGGCGTGCTGCACCAAGCCATCGATGCGATAGGCCCAGCCGGGAAGCGTCCCCGGGCCGGTGGCGTAGAGACTGGTGGTCGTGGCGCCGAACGAGCCGAGTTGCTCGCTGATGCCATAGCCCGGGATTGGCGACGGCAGGTAGTGGACGACATTGATGCTGCCGCCGGGCGTGGTGCTGCCGAACAGCGAGGAACCGGGCCCTTTGAGGACTTCAAGGCTTTGCACGCCGTTGAGCGAGTGTGGAAAGCCGTTGAACTGGTCGCCGTCCGGAATGCCGTCGCTGTAGATGCGGGCATCCATGCCGCGGATGGTGTAGCGATCGAAGAAGCCGTAGCTCGACGAGCCGCCGATATTGATGCCGCTCACGTCCTTGACCGCATCGTTCAAGCTGGTGCCGCCCTGCTCGACGATCTGGCTGCGCGGCACCACGACCACGCTTTGCGGCAGATCGCCGAGCGGCGTGCCGGTCTTGGCCAAACCTGGAACCTGCTGCAGGCCGGTCTGGGTGCCGGACGTGCCGGTGCCTGTCGCTGCGGCGGGCGCCGGGCCGGTACTCGCAACATTGGCCGGCGCTGCCGGCGTGGCGCGCCGCGGCGCGGTGCGCTTCGGCTTCGGTTTTAGCTTCGGCGCCGCGACGACGATTTCCGGCATCGTTACGACTGCTGGGTTCGCCGGCGTCTGCGCGGACGCGTGCGAAGCAGCGGCAAGGCAAGTGGCCCCACCAAAAATCGCGAAAGAGCAGTTGAGACAGACACGGCCACTCCGGCACTGTCGATGACAATTGTGCACCACCACATCCCTTACTTTGACTTTAGAACAATGAAAAACTGCGTTTACGATCAAATACTTCGTAGCATCGGGAGAGTGACCGCTCAACGACGATCGTGTGTGTCGGCAAAAATCGAAATTATAATAATTAAAAACTGAAATCTGTTTCAGGCGCTCTCGATTTCGTCCTCCATGGTTCATCCGCCCGCGCGACAGCGTCGCCGCGCCCGTTTGCTGCGACTGCGGAACGCAACGTCGCGTCTGAGATTGCCGCGATCGGAAATGGGGCGCAGGCATGGCGGCTCCTAGTGAGGAATTGGCAAGCGCAGGTTCAGTCCGGCGCGCACCAAATTCTCCTGGACGCGGCCGGTGACATTGACGGTCGGCGGCCCGACCGAGGCGAGCGTCAGGTCGCCGCTGCCGAAATAAAGGTATTCGACGCGGGCGCTCAGGTTGTTGGTGATGGCGTATTCGAGGCCGCCGCCGGCCATCCAGGTGCCGAACGTCTGCCGCGTCTGCGCCGAACCGATACCGGTGACATTGACAGTCGACCACAGTTCGCCGCCGGCGCCGCCCGCGGTGCCGTAGACCAAGAAGCGGTCGAAGGCGATGCCCGCTCGTGCGCGCAACGCGCCGAGCCACGGCATCTGCTCGGTGCCCGACGCAGTCCCCACCGACATCGCCGCCTGCGATCCAAGCGCAGCGTCGAAATCGGCCTCGCCGCCAACGACAAAGCGGCCGAATTGATAGTCGGCACCCACCTGGCCGCCAAGCAGACCGCCCGGCATGCCGAAGGAGCCCGATCCGCTGCCATCGGACACCGTCGCATTGAGCGTGCCGTCCGCATAGCCGCCGTTCACGCCGATATACACGCTGGTCCAATCGTAGATCGCCGGCGCGGGCGGCGGCAGCGCCAAATCGGCAGCGCGCGCCGCAGTGCCGCTTGCAAGCAGCGCGACTGCGGTGACGAGGACGCGTCCGCGCGCACCGCGTTTATT
>JASHXZ010000660.1 GCA_030043285.1 Xanthobacteraceae bacterium
GTGCGCAACGGGTAATCGAGGAGCGAATGGGCCAACAGGAGCGCGATGACCAGCGTTGCAGCGCGGGCGAGCAAGCGGTCGAGGTCGCCGCCGGCGGGCGCCAAACCGCGCCAGATCTTCACCGCCCGCATCACAAACCACACCAGGAACGCGGTGATGACGCCGATGCCGAACACGCCCGATTCCAGCCAGAGTTCGGCGAAGTCGTTGTGGGCGTGATTAATGTATTGCGGAAAAACGTCCGCCGGTCTTTCGAACATCGCATAGACCGGAACGAAAGTGCCCATGCCGGCGCCGAACGGCATGTAGGTCTTGGCCGCCGCAATGGTGTTGCGCAGAAACAAAAATCGCGAGTCATCGAACGGATCGACGGCAAAGGTCTGCAGAATACGGTAAAGGCCGAACTGCACGACTAGAACCGTAGCAACCACCACGGCGGCAAGGATCAGGCCCGCCGGGGTCCGCTTGCGCGCGCGCCGGCCGTAGGCGAGCACACAGATGCCGACAAGGCAGGCCATGGTCAGCGCCATGCCGGCGCGCGAGTGCGCCATGCCCTCGGCCGCGATCAGAACCACGATGACGAGCAGGCTAAGCGTAACCGGCAGCAGTCCTCTGGCCTCGAGCCAAGTGCGGTTGCGTTCAAGCCGGACGCCGGAGCCGACGTCGAGCGCGAACACCGCCGCGAACGGCAGGGCCGCATAGAGCAGAGCGGCGAGATGGTTTTTATTGGCGAAGAATCCGACCGCCTGCGACGCGTTGTAGGTCGCGAAGAAGCGCAGCGGGCTCGACGCGCCTTGCGAAATCTGCAGCAGGCCGAGGAACGCGCTGACCACGGCAAGCGCGACCAACAGCAGGCTCAACAGCCGCCGCTCGCGATAATCGAGCAGAATGACACATAAGAACAGGGCGAGCGGCGGTAACAACGCCAGTGCGGTCAACATCGTCGCGTCAGGCGACACGCTGATCGGCAGCCAAGGGGGACTGTGCCCGACAGCGTCGTATGCCGCGGCGATCGGGGCGTGGCCAGGGAGCCACGTCCAAAGCGCTGGCGGCAGCGGCACCAGCTGGATCAGCGGCAACAGCACGATCGCGGCAGCAAACAGCAAGCCGGACCGCGCGTGCTGAAATGCTTTCGGATCGCTGCGCCTCAGTGCGGCGAGCCGCGACACCGCGATCAGAAGCGGTGGAATCGAAATAAGCTGCAGCAGCGCATCCGAAAGGTAGCCGCTGCGCGTACCGCCGCCCAAGACGATGGACAGCGACAACATGCCGGCCGCAAGCCAGAATGTCCCGCGCGCCGGCAAAGCGCGGCATTGCTCGGCGATGGACGCGACAAGCCGCGACCGCCGCATCGGCGCGATGACCGCACGCAGCGCAATCGCAAGCGCGCCATGCCGCATCTTGCCGGCTCGGCTCGCCGTATAGCGCGCGCTACTCACTTGATGCACTCGTCGGACGTTGGATGCGCAGATCGTCGAACCAGATCGTGCCGCTGATGAACTGTTCGGACGGCATGCGCGCATCGAGATCGAGCGAAAGGTACTGGGCGTTGCAGCCCGCGGCGGGAACCGTAAAATCGAGGTCGACGTCGCTCCATGCCGGCGCGCGCCCGCTGATCATCGCGCTCTCGGCGAACGGGTGCGCCGGGCTTTCGGCGCAGGCCAACCGCCACTTCAGGCCGCGCGGACCGACCAGCTCGCCTTTGTAGCGCGCGCTCAGCTTGTAGCTGCCGGACGCCAGCATCAGCAATTGCTTGACGCTATGGTACTCGACACGCCCGGATTCGAACGCGAGCGAGAGCGCGTGGTCGCCGGGTTTGTCCGGCCGTTCCACCACATCGATGCTGACGCCAAAGCCTTGCTCGATGTGCCAATCGAACGGCGCGCCTGAGGGCGGCGTTTCGAAATCGCCGTTGTAGAGCAATCCGGCGCCGGCAAGCTCATCGGGGCGCAGAAATTGCAGCCAGGTATAGTAGCCAAGTTGATACATGCTGTGCTCGACGAGGAAGTTCAGATACGGGTCGAGCTCGGTGGCGGTGGGCGGATGTCGACTGCGGCGCAATGCCAGAAAAATGTCGAGCAGGATGCGCTCGTCGCCCACGGCGCGCGGCAAGTTTTGCAGGACGACGCTACGCCACGGCGGATTGTCGGCAAGCGCAGCTTTGAGCAAGCCCACCGCATTGTCGTCTTCGGCAATCCGCGCCAATGCCGGCATGACGTAAGCTTCGAATCCCGGCAGCGTGCGCAGAGCGACATCGGCGTAAGTGAGCGCAGCCTTGTAGTCCTTGCGCTCGAGACTGTGGACGAGCAGCCAGTACACGGCGATGCTTTGATGCAGCGAAAGCCGTGCCGCCATCTGCATGAAGCGCGCCGCAGCGGCGTCGTTGCCGGCCGCCGCGGCCGCCTGGCCGAGGATGCGCGAGGCCCGGGCGTTGAGCGGATCGCCCAGCATCGCCCGCTCGGCCCAGCCGCGCACCGCGGGAAGGTCGATCCCCGCCTTGGCGTCGACCATGCCGAATTCGGCAAAGTCCCGCTTTGGTCCGACCGGGCGCGCGGTGTCGGCGGGCGGCGCCGCAACCGGTTCGGCGCCGCCGCCGCTTTGGCGCGGCTGCGCCGCTTGCGCCGCGTCACC
>JASHXZ010000661.1 GCA_030043285.1 Xanthobacteraceae bacterium
AAGCGCGCGCTGATCCGCTTTGCGGTCGAGCACGCCGGCACGCGCGCGCCTGTCATCGCCCATGTCAGCGACGCCGGCACTGGCATCGCCGCAACGCTCGCCCGCTTCGCGCAGGACGCCGGCGCCGCGGCGATCATCGCGACCACGCCGTACTACTGGACACCACCGCCGGCGATGATCGTCGAGCATTTTTTTCAGATCGGCTCGGCCGTGACCATTCCGTTCCTCGTGCTTAACGCGCCCGACGACATGGCGGGCAGCAAGATCAACGCCGCGCTGGCGCTCGAGCTCGTCGAGCGCCTGCCGAACTTCGCCGGCGTGGTGGATGCCAGCCTCGACTGGCAGTTCATGATCGAGCTTCTCACCGACATTTTACGCGTACGCCCCGACTTTACGCTCCTCTCAGGCACCGAGCTTTTGGTCTCCGCCTCGGCCATCGGCGCGCGCGGCACGTTTTCCGCACTCGCCGTGATCGCGCCGCTTCTGGTGCGGCGTCTGTATGACCTCTGCCGCGCCCAAAAATTGTTCGAAGCCCGCGCCCTGCAGGAGGACGCCGCGGCGTTGCGTCAGATCCTAAAACCCGGCGGCGTCGCCGCGCTGAAAGCCGCCGCGCGCATCATGGGCCGCGACTGCGGCATTTCCCGCCCGCCGCTGTTGCCGTTTGATGCCGACGCGGCGAAGCAGCTTGCGCTGCAGCTTGAAGCATTGCCGGCACTCGCCGACGAACCGCGCGGTTGGTAAGAAGCGCAGGCCGGGCTGTATTACGCCGCGGTCAGCCCGCCATCGAGCACTAAGACCTGACCCGTCATTGACGCGGCCGCCGAGCTCGCGAGATACACAACGGCCGCGGCGACCTCCTCCGCGGTCGCCTGCCGATGCAGAGGGATACGCTTGAGCATGGCCTCCATGTAGGCCGGGTCCGCGCCCTTGTCGGCGCGCGACGGCGAAGGCGTAGCGAGACGGCCGGGAGCGACGGCGTTGACCCGGATGCCGTGCGCGGCCCATTCGACCGCCAGCATGCGCGTCATGCCGACGAGCGCCGCCTTGGATATGCCGTAGGTCGAACGCTCCGCCGTGCCGGCGAGCGCATGCGTCGAAGCGAGATTGACGATTGAACCGCCGCGACCCCTTGCGATCATTGCACGGCCGACCGCTTGGGTGAGAAAGAACGTGCCGCGGACGTTGACGCTCATCACCGCGTCCCATTCGGCCGCTGTCACCTCCGCCGCGAGTTTGCGCAAATTGGTCCCGGCATTGTTGACCAGCACGTCGATGCCGTCCAACGCAGCGACGACGTCCTTCGTCACGCGCCCAATATCGGCCTCGCTGCGCAAGTCGAGCGCGGCCGGCACGATGCGTGCGCCGCAAGATTCCAGCGCCTGGCGGGTTGCAAGCAGGTTCTCGATGCGGGTTGCAGTGATCGCGACGTCATAGCCGGCGTGCGCCAGCGCCAAAGCGGTGGCGGCGCCCACGCCATAGGAAGCGCCAGTGACCAGCGCCGCGCCTGCTGCCGCCATGCCGCTCTCTCCCCGTGCGCTCCGATTTCGGCAAGCTTCCCAGTTTTCCGCAACATCCGTTACTATCGCCACTGACGCAACGGGAGGAGTCATGCCGGGTCGCGCGGCTTATATCGTTCTGTCGATCGCCTTGACGGCCGCACTTGTGGCTGCGCCCGCTCGCGCCGACAAGCTCGACGCCATCAAAGCGCGCGGCAAGCTTTTGATCGGCGTAACCGAGTCCTCGCCGCCGTTTTCCTACCGCGACGGCAGCAAAGGCATCGTCGGCTACGACGTCGATCTCGCTACGCGCGTGGCAAAAAGGCTCGGCGTGGCGACGGAAAAAATTCCGATCATCAATGCCGAGCGCGTTGCGGCCCTGCAAGGCGACCGCGTCGACCTCGTCGCCGTCGGCATGACGCGATCGAAGAACCGCGCCCACGACGTCGATTTCAGCTACGCGTATCTCGATTCACCGCACATGATCCTGGTGCGCAAGAATTCCGGTATTGCGCACATCGGCGAGCTTGCCGGCCGCAAGCTGGCGCTGGTCCGCTCGGCGAGCGTCGATGCCGCGCTCAAGGCCGCCGTGCCGAGCATGCAGATCGTTTTGTTCGACGATTACGACGGAGCCTTCACCGCGCTCGCCGAACGGCGGGTCGATGGCTTTCTGGCTGACAAGATGCTGGTGCTCTGGTTCGCGCAAAAAAGCGGCCACGCTGCGGATTTCTCGCTCATTGCCGATTATCAGCTGCCGCGCACCGCCGGCTTTGCCGTGAAAAAGAACGAGCCGCGCTTTCTCGATTTTGTCGATCGTACACTGCTCGATCTCGAAGCTTCCGGCGAGGCCGCCAAAATTTATGACGCCTGGTTCGCGCCGCTGCCGCGCACCTTCCGCATCGCGCCGGACTGATCGACGGTTTTCATGGCAGCGGACGGCGCGCACACCAAAGGATCGGGGATGACGTGGGTCGGCCGCGCCATCCGCCGGCTCGAGGACCCAGCTTTGGTCACCGGCCGCGGCCGCTTCACGGCCGATTTGCCGGCGGCGCATTGGGTGCGCTTCGTGCGCAGCCCGGTGGCGTCCGGCCGCGTTGCGTCGATCGAGGCACCGCGCGGTGCGCTCATTATCCGTGCCGAAGATCTCGCCGGCGCGCGGCCGCTCCGGCCGATGCTGCATAAATTCAATTACCGGCCGAC
>JASHXZ010000662.1 GCA_030043285.1 Xanthobacteraceae bacterium
GAGCTCGCCATGCTGCTCGGCCTGATCGTCGATTGGGGCAACACCGGCTCGGTGTCCACCGGCATAGCGACGCCCTACACCCTGGTGACGCCGACCTACTATTTCGGCAAGGGCTTTGGCGACCTGCCCGACACGGCCGGCTGGCTGCGCGCCTTCGCGGTGACCGGGCAGATCGGCTACCAGATGCCGACGACCGGCTACGATCCGGTACAGAACCTGTTCATCCCGCAGGTGCTGACCTACGGCGCGACGCTGCAATACAGCATGCCGTACCTGAAATCCGAGATCGTCGATCTCAATCTGCCCGACTTCATCAATCACCTGATCCCGATCGTCGAGGTGCAGCTGTCGACGCCGGTGGCCAACAATTTCGGCAACAGCTACGTCACAACCGGCACGATCAATCCCGGCGTGATCTGGGTCGGCAGCTATTTCCAGGTCGGGCTGGAAGCCCTGGTTCCGGTCAATGCCGCGAGCGGCACCGGCGTCGGCTTCCTCGGCCAGCTGCACTTCTATCTCGACGACATGTTCCCCGAGACCATCGGCCAGCCGCTGTTCGGGGGCAACCAAACTGCACCCCGCAAAGTTACGTTCTGAACGTTTACGTTCTAAAAGGATCCAAACAATGCGTACACTCCTCCCCGTTTGTGCACTTCTCGTCGCGATCGCCGGCGCCAGCCCGGCCTCGGCCCACGCGTTCCTCGACCACGCCAATCCGCGGGTCGGCAGTACGGTGGCGACCGCACCGCACGAACTCACCTTGTCGTTCACGCAAAACCTCGAAGCCTCGTTCAGCACCGTCGAGGTGACCGGTCCGGCCGGCCGGGTCGATGCCGGCAAGCCGCAGATCAGCGGCAACACCATGCGGGTCGGGCTCAAGGCGCTGTCGCCCGGCACCTACCACGTGCACTGGCACGCGCTCTCGGTCGACACCCACACCACCCAGGGCAGCTTCACGTTCAAGGTCGGCGGCGGCACTTAAGGCTTAAGAGGACCGCTTGACCGATCCGCTCGTTTACGCGCGTTTCATTCACTTCGCGGCCACGATCGCCGTGACGGGCGTGGCGTTTTTCGTCGTCTTCGTCCTCGATCCGGCGGCACGCAAAACCGGCGGCGATCCACGCACCATCAAGGCGCTGTGGCCGCCGCTTGGCGTCATTGCCTGGATCAGCCTCGCGTTCGCGCTCGCCTCGGGGGCGGCCTGGTTCGTCATCACGGCCGCCGCCATGAGCAGCCAGACACTTGCGGACGCCATGGCGCCGAACACCCTTTGGACGGTGCTGTCGCAGACCGATTTCGGCAACGCTTGGCTGCTCCGCTTCGTGTCCGCCTGCGCGCTCGCCGCCGCGCTCGCTCCCTTGCTGTCGCCGCAACGCGCCCGTCCGGCATGGCTGCAAGCGGCGGCGGTGATCTGCGCCGCAGTCCTGGTCGGTGGAATAGCCTGGGCCGGCCACGCCATCGGCGGCCAAGGTGTTGAAGGCGTGGTGCACCCGATCGCCGACGTGCTGCATCTGATCGCTGCGGCGGCCTGGCTCGGTACGCTCGTGCCGCTCGCGCTCCTGCTCGGGCTTGGCGCTAACGATGCAGCAGCGCTCGCCGTCGCGCGCGCCGCAACGCTGCGGTTTTCGACTTTGGGTGTCCTCAGCGTCGGTACGCTGCTGGTCACCGGCATCGTCAACAGCTGGTATCTGGTCGGCAGCATCCCGGCGTTCACGAGCACCGATTATGGGAGGCTGCTCATTCTCAAGATCGCGCTGTTTTTCGCCATGGTCGCCGTCGCTTCCATCAATCGGCTGCGCCTGACGCCTCGCCTGCTCGACGATGCGAATCCCGCCGCCGTTCACAACGCGCGGCGGCAGTTGCGCCGCAACGCCACGGTCGAAGCGTCGATGGGCGCCGCCATCATTGCCATCGTCGCGCTGTTGGGCACGTTGCCGCCGGCGAGCCACGCCCAAATGCAGATGAGCCCGTCTTCGCTGCCGCCCGATGCCGCCTACCAGCACATCCACGGCGAACAAGGCATGGTCGACGTCATCATCGATCCGGGGCATGTCGGCACCGCCGGCGTAACCCTGCGGCTCTGGAACGAGGACATGGAGCCGCTCGACGCGCGCGCGCTCACGCTGACGCTCACCGCGCCGAAGGCGGGAAGCAAGGCCAAGACCTACACCGCGACGCGCGATCAAGATGGCAACTGGCAGGTTGACGGCATCGATCTTGCGGAGCCCGGCAACTGGGCGGTGGCGGTCGATGCCGTGCTCGACTCCAACGCCCACCTGAAACTCGCGGCCGAGATCGTGATCGACGCCAAATAGCCGGCGCGCTTGCCGCGCGCCGCGTTTTTATTGCTCCTTGCAAATGGGCGTCGGCTGCTGCGGCGGCGCCGGATGATCCTTCTGGTATTGAGCGACGAGCGGCTCGAGGGTTTCCTTCGGCCAAAATTTCGGCGAGCCGATTTGTTTCAAACAGGCAGCGTTCCAATATGATCCCGCACTCGCCGGCGACTGACCGGCCTTTACGGCCCGCGCAACGGCCTCGATGTCGGCTCGTTCAGGATAGATGTACAGCGTCGTCGGATCGTCGTTCACCATGGCGACGATCTGGGCCGCGTCCGATGGCGACCAGCTGGTGCAGCCGTCGCTGCGGCCGCC
>JASHXZ010000663.1 GCA_030043285.1 Xanthobacteraceae bacterium
TGCTATCGACCGCCGCCAACCCAAAAGCGGGACGTGAGTCGGCGAACACGCGGTGTTCGCCCCGGGGAACTTCACCCTACTCGCCACCCCCGCTATTTTCCGGGCCATGCGGAGTTGGCAATGGCAGTAAGTTCGAGAGACATCGTAGCCGAAGCATACACCTTCGATGACGTGCTGTTGAAGCCCGGCCTGTCCGAGATCCTGCCTTCGGACGTCGATATCCGCTCGCGCATCACCCGCACCATTCCTCTCAACATCCCGATCGTCGCTTCCGCCATGGACACGGTGACCGAGGCGCACATGGCGATCGCCATGGCGCAGGCGGGCGGCATCGGCGTCGTTCACCGCAATCTCGATCCCGCCGTTCAGGCCGCCCAGGTGCGCCAGGTCAAAAAGTACGAATCAGGCATGGTGGTAAACCCGGTGACGATCCAGCCGGACGCGACCTTGGCGGACGCCCTGACGCTGATGCAGGAACACCGCATCTCCGGCATTCCGGTGGTCGAAGGCGGCGGCGGCGGCCGCGCCGGCAAGCTCGTCGGCATTCTCACCAATCGCGACGTGCGCTTTGCCACCGACACGTCGCAGAAAATCTCGGACCTGATGACCAAGGAGCGCCTGGTCACGGTGCGCGAGGGCGTCGGCCAGGACGAGGCCAAGCGCCTCTTGCATCAGTACCGCATCGAGAAGCTTCTGGTCGTCGACGCCGATTACCGCTGCGTCGGGCTGATCACCGTCAAGGATATCGAGAAGGCGGTGGCGTATCCGAACGCCTGCAAGGACGAGCAGGGCCGGCTGCGCGTGGCGGCTGCCACCAGCGTCGGCGAAGCCGGCTATGCGCGCAGCGAAGCGTTGCTGGATGCCGGTGTCGATGTCGTCGTGGTCGATACCGCGCATGGCCATTCCAGCCGGGTGCTCGAGGCTGTGACCCGGATCAAGCGGCAGTCGAATGCCGTTCAGGTCGTCGCCGGCAACGTCGCCACTGCCGAAGGCGCCAAGGCGCTGATCGACGCCGGTGCCGACGCCATCAAAGTCGGCATCGGTCCCGGTTCGATCTGCACCACGCGCATCGTCGCCGGCGTCGGCGTGCCACAACTCACCGCGATCATGGATGCGGTGGAGGTGGCGCGAAAAACCGACACGCCGGTGATCGCCGACGGCGGCATCAAATATTCCGGCGACCTCGCCAAGGCGATCGCTGCCGGCGCGGACTGCGTGATGATCGGCTCGCTGCTCGCCGGTACCGATGAGACGCCGGGCGAGGTGTTTCTTTATCAGGGCCGCTCCTACAAGAGCTACCGCGGCATGGGCTCGGTCGGCGCCATGGCGCGCGGCTCGGCCGACCGTTATTTCCAGCAGGAGATCAAGGATACGCTCAAGCTTGTGCCCGAGGGCATCGAAGGTCAGGTGGCCTACAAGGGCCCGGTGGCCAACGTGCTGCATCAGCTGGCCGGGGGCTTGCGCGCCGCCATGGGCTATGTGGGTGGCAAGAACCTTGCCGATTTCCACGCCAAGGCGCAGTTTGTCCGTATTTCCGGCGCGGCTTTGCGCGAGAGTCATGTGCACGATGTGACCATTACGCGCGAAAGTCCGAACTACCCGAGCCGAAGCTGAGGGCGGCAATGGCCGGCGCGGCACCCGATCCATTCGCCAAAGTCCGTGCCGCGACCAACGCGCACCGGGCGCAGCACGGTTGCGTTGCCTATCCGTACGACAACGGGCCGCTGCTTGCCGCCTTGGCGGCGGCTGCTGATGCTCGCCGCATCCTGGAACTCGGCACGGCGCTCGGCTATACGGCGCTGTCGTTCGCATCCGGCGCGCGCGATGCCACGGTGGACACGATCGAGCGCGATCCCGAGCATGTGCAGCTCGCGCGCGACAACATTGCGGCCGCCGCGCTCGATCATCGCATCACCGTGCACGAGGGCGACTTCGCCGCGATTCTGCCGACCCTCGACCCGGGCTATGACGTGGCGTTTTTCGACGGCCAGACGCCGACCCCGGCGCTGCACAAGACACTGCGCGGGCTCCTGCGCACCGGCGGCACGCTGATCACCGCGAACCTCAACCACGGCGGCGCGGCGGATGCCGTACGCAAAGCACTGTTCGACGGTAAATCGTGGTGCAGTGCGTTCGTCGACGAGGAGGGCGAAACCGCCATCAGCGTCAAGTTGTGATTTGCCGCCCGCGCCGTTGGCCGGGCGTGTGCGTCATGCTAGGAGCGAAGGACCGCAAGGGGGGCGCCACGCGCATGTCTCTGCAAGCCATCCTGCTGCCGCTGTTCGTCGAGGTTGCACTCACTTTCGCGCTGCTGTTCTCACTGGCGCCGTTACGGTCCCACGCATTTCGTTCCGGCGCAGTGCGGCCCGAAGATGTCGCGTTGCGCCAGCCGAACTGGCCGAAGCGCGCCACCCAGGTGGCGAATTCCTATGCCAATCAGCTCGAACTGCCGATACTGTTCTACGTGCTAACCATTCTCGCCTTGGTGACGCGCAAGGCCGGCATTTTGTTCGTGATCCTGGCCTGGATCTTTGTCATCTTCCGTCTGCTGCAAGCGTACGTTCATGTGACCAACAACAAGGTGAACATTCGTGGCGCGATGTTCGGCATGTCCGCCGTGGTGCTCGCCGTCATGTGGATCATCTACATCATTCAGATTTTCACCGGCACTTGAGGAGCGCCGCCATGCCGCTCGAATTTTGTCATCCGACCGCGCCGCACGAGAAGCTGCGCCTGCCGGAATGGTACGTCTCCAGCCTGATGATGGACCGCGCGCTCGATGCCGTGGTGCGGCGCGTCAGGAAGCTCGATCGCAAGCACGACATTCCCTACCTCGCCGGCTACAGCCTTGACGGCAAGACGATCTATATCGACCGCCACATGCCGAAATCGTTCACGTTCCGCGGCCGCACGATCGAGACCGACCGCTTTCTGATCCTGCACGAGGAGGTCGAGAAGA
>JASHXZ010000664.1 GCA_030043285.1 Xanthobacteraceae bacterium
CCGACCTCCATGGCGGCGATTTCGCCGCTGGCGTCCTGGTCGGACCATGGCATGCCGGCGAGCCCGCAATATTCCTCGGTCAGGCGCGGATCGAACATGCGCCGGAAGTTGACGTTGCCGGTCGAGCCGCCGGTGGCGACGATCACCGCCTTGCGGGCGCGGATTTTTGTCGCTTCGCCATTGTGATCGACGGTGACGCCGATGACGCGGCCGGAACGCGGTGCCTCACGATGGATTGCCGTCATGCGGTGCGCGAGCAGGATCGCGACGCCGGCTTTTTGCGCCGCCGCCTCGAGCGGCCGTATCAGGCCGGCGCCGGCGCGGATTTCGTCATCGTCCGGTGCGGCGGGCCCGCCGGTATGAACCATCGCCCATTCGGCGACGTCGATCTGCAAGGTGCGCAGCGCCGAGACGCCGATCTCGTGCCCGACCTTGTTGGGCATCCGGTCGATCACCTTGACGCCGTGCGCCAGCAGAAAGTCGAATGCGGCGACGCTGTTGTCGGCGAAGGCGCGGATGATCTCGCGGTCATTGTAGCGGTAGGGCGGAAAGCCGTTGGTCTCGACCACCGACCAGTCGGTCAAATCCTGGAAAAACAGCTCTGCCGAATCGTCGATGCCGTATTTCTTCTGATACCGATTGCCGCCGCCGAGCGGCAGATTGCCGCCCGACGTGATGGCGTGGCCGCCGATATGGTTCTCGGCCTCGACCACGATAACCGAGGCGCCGGCCTCGCGCGCCACGAGCGCCGCCGGCATCCCGGTCGCGCCCGAGCCGATCACCACCACGTCGGTCTCGCGGTCCCACTTTTCGACGTTCATTCGCAACCTCACCAACGCGCTGTGCCGTGCTATGACATGTGTGTCGATCCGCGATCAAGGACGCGCCATGCCCGATTTCGTCGCCACCCACCGGCTTACCGAGCAGGCGAGCCTGAAGATGCTCCACGCCGGCGTCGCCAAGGCCGACGCGCTCGGCTGCAAGGTGTCGCTTGCAGTGGTCGACGCCAGCTGTCGGCTTATCGCCTTCCTGATGATGGACGGCGCGCGGCATTTTTCCATCATCACCACGCAGCGCAAGGCCATCACGGCGGCGTCGCAGCGCCAGCCGACCGGCTACGCGCCCGAAGCGAACGCGCTGTCGATGGCGGTGCGCATGGGCGATTTCACCAACGTGCCGGGCGGCTTTCCCATCGTGGTCGAGGGCGAAGTGATCGGCGCCGTCGCCGCCGGCGGAGCGAAGATCGAGCAGGACGTCGAGGTGGCAAAGGCCGCGCTCGCGGCGTTGAATCCGTAGCCCGGCCTTCGCTGCGCTCAAGCCGGGCTACGAGCTTGCAGCTCGTCGCGCGCGGCCTTCACCGCCTTGATGATGTTCTGATAGCCGGTGCAGCGGCAGAGGTTCGAGGCGAGCACGTCGAGCAGCTCCTCGTCGTCGATCTGCGGATTCTTTTCCAGCGCATTGGTCGCCAGCATCAGGAAGCCGGGCGTGCAATAGCCGCATTGCAGGCCGTGATTGTCGATGAAGGCGCGCTGCAGCACGGACAGCTCGTCGCCGTCGGCGAGGCCCTCGACGGTGCGGATTTTCTTGCCGGAGGCCTGCACCGCGAACATCAGGCACGAGCGCACCGCGAGCTCGTCGACGATGATGGTGCAGGTGCCGCACACGCCGTGCTCGCAGCCGATATGCGTGCCGGTCTGGCCGCAATCGTCGCGGATGGCGTCGACCAGGGTTTTGCGCGGCTCGACGCGGATCGGATAATCGCGGCCGTTGATGGTGAGTGTGATGTCGATTTTTTCGTTCATGCTGGTTCTTTGATCAGCGCGGTAGCACGTCGGAAAACTTGCCGCGCACCAAATCCTCGACCTCCGCGCTGGCGCGGACCACGATCGGGAACGTGTCGCGGCGCTTGAACGGCTTGCAGGCGTCGATGACGACGCGCGCGTTGCGCGGGTCATCAGTGCCGTAGACCATCGGGTCGAGCACCGTCGACCAGCAACCGCGCAAGGTCTCCATGCCTTCGCGCGGATCGAACCGCGTGCACATCGCCCACACCACTTTGTCCATGTCGGCGGGATCGATGTCGTCGTCGACCACCACGACGAAGCGATTGGCGTAGGCGCCGGCATGGCATTGCGAAGCGATCAACCCGGCCTGCTTGGCGTGGCCGGGATATTGCTGCTTGATCGCGACGGTGAGCCACAGCCGGCTGCCGCCTGCCGCATGCGCCCACACGCCCTTCACTTCCGGCACGCCTGCGGCTTCGAGCTGATTCCATACCGCGCCGGAGCGATAGGTGCCGCGATAAAACGAATCATCGTCGGGCGGGATGCCCGGAATGGCGCCGAGCAGGATCGGATCGTCGCGGTGCATGAAGGTCTCGATCCGGATCACCGGCTCCTTCTTCAGGCCGCCGGCGTAGTAACCGGTCCATTCGCCGAGCGGGCCTTCGTCGCGCTCGTCGCCTGGATGGATGAATCCCTCGAAAGCGATCTCGGCATGCGCCGGTATAGGCAGGCCGGTGCGCGGGCCGGTGATCACTTCGATCGGCTCGCCGATCAGCCCGCCTGCGGCGTCGTATTCGTTGCGGCCATACGGAATTTCCAACCCGGCGATCATGAACAACGCCGGATGCATGCCGCACACCACGGCGATCGGGCAGGGCTCGCCGCGCTCGTGATAGCGCCGCTTGATCAGGTCGCCGTGCTTGCCCTTGGAGCACATCACGGTGGCGATGTTGCGCTCGTGCGCCTGGATCCGGTAGGCGCCGTAATTGATCCAGCTGGTATCCGGATCGCGCATGATCACCATGTCGCCGGTGCCGATGTAGTAGCCGCCGTCGTGCTCGTGCCAGCGTGGCACCGGGATCTTGAAAATGTCGATGTCGGCGCCGGTATGCACGTTGTCGAGCAGCGGCCCGGCCTTGACAGCGGCCGGCGCGATGGCGCGCGCCTCTTTCATATAGCGGCGCCAGTAGTGTACGAGGTCGATCGCGCTGCCGTCGGCCGGCAGGCCGAGCGTGATGTTGATGCGTCGCACCGAGGTGAGAATATTGGCGAGGATGCGGTGGCCGCGCGGAAATCCCGGCACCTCGTCGAACAGCACCGCCTTGTTGCCGACCTTGCGCTGATAGATGTCGACGATGCCGCCGATCTCTCTTTCGCGCTCGGCGCCCGCGATGTCCTGCACTTCGCCCGCCGAGCGCAGCGCCGCGATCCAGGCGCGCAGATCCTGACGCTCTTTGACGGCCGCGGCGGATTTTTTGGCCGGACGGGCTTTGACGGCAGTGTCCATGCGTTCTTTCCGCAGGCGGAATCCCGCTGCTCGATTGGTTTGGCTATCGCTCAAAGCCATCCTATGGGCTTCGTCGCTCCATATCCAGCACTAGGCGTTCGGTTTACCATGCTCAAATGGCACACCTGCCGAACAGCGAACGAGCAATTCTCGACATCAGCAAGCTCGAGGACTACTGCCTTGACCCGGCACATCCGCGAGGCCGGCACAAGGCGCGAGTGTTTCGCGAGGCGATCAACGTCGCCCGAGCTGATGGCTTTTGGCTCCGTGAGACTCTGGTCGGCGGTCTGCAAACCAATGACGCTGTTGAGCTTGCGGCCGATCGGTTTG
>JASHXZ010000665.1 GCA_030043285.1 Xanthobacteraceae bacterium
ATCCTTCAGGCGTTCACTCCAGACCAATGCGCCAACTACTTCGCAAACTCAGGATATAGACGAACCTAAAATCATC
Source organism: Xanthobacteraceae bacterium (assembly GCA_030043285.1). Lineage (GTDB taxonomy): Bacteria > Pseudomonadota > Alphaproteobacteria > Rhizobiales > Xanthobacteraceae > BOG-931. The sequence continues at coordinate 77 of JASHXZ010000665.1, forward strand.
ATGCTCTAATACGGCAGCCCGACGTACTGCTCGGCCAGCGTCGCTGCGGCGTGCTCGGAGGCGTGCAGATAATCGAACTGATTGAGTCGCATCTGCTCCTCGAACGGGGTCTCGTTGGGAAAGCGATGCAGCAGCATGGTCAGCCACCACGACATGCGCGCGGCGCCCCAGACCCGGCGCAGCGCAGTGTCCGAATAGGAGTCGAGATAGGCGGGGTTGCCTTTACGACAGGCCTCGATCAGCGCCCGCGACAGATAGAACACGTCGGACACCGCGAGATTGAGCCCCTTCGCTCCGGTCGGCGGCACGATGTGCGCGGCGTCGCCGGCGAGGAATAGCCTGCCGTAGCGCATCGGCTCGGCGACAAAGCTGCGCAGCGGAGCGATCGATTTTTCGATCGACGGACCGGTGACGATGCTGCCGGCCATATCCGGCGGACAGCGCGCCAGAAATTCCGCCCAGAAGCGCTCGTCCGGCCAATCGTCGATCTTGTCGTCGAGATCGCACTGGATGTAGTAGCGGCTGAGCATCGGGCTGCGCTGCGAGGCGAGCGCGAAACCGCGGCTGTGATAGCAATAGCAGATGTCGGGGTAGGGCGGCGTTTCCGACATGATGCCGAGCCAACCGAACGGATAGCCCTTGTCGTAGGTTTTCATCACGTCGAGCGGAATTGAGGGGCGGCTGACGCCGTGATAGCCGTCGCAGCCGGCCACATAGTCGCAGTCGATGCGCACCTGTTCGCCGCCTTTTTCATACGTGACGTAGGGCTTGCTGGACGTCAGCTCGTGCAGCCGCACGTCCGCGGCTTCGTCGACGATCTTGCCGCCGGCGGCGTCGCGGGCGGCAAACAAGTCCTCCGTAATGGCGGTCTGCCCATAGGCCATCATCGGCTTGCCGGTATATTTCCTGGTGTCGATCAGAAAGCGCGGCCGGCCCTCCCAGGCGATCCACGAGCCGTCGTGGGGATGCCCCTCGCGATCCATTCGTTCGCCGAGCCCGACCTCGCGCAAGAGTGCGATCGTGCCGGCTTCAAGCACGCCGGCGCGAATCCGCTCCAGCACGTGCGCGCGGGTCTGCCGTTCCAGCACGACCGAGTCGATACCGTTGCGGTGCAGAATGTGCGAGAGCAGGAGGCCGGCCGGGCCGGCGCCGATGATGGCGACTTGGGTGCGCATGAGGCGATTATAACGTCCCGCCCGGGGCGGAGGGCGGTTTATGGCGACGTGTCATCGCATCATACAGAGCGGAACACCAGCAAAGTGGCGCGTCAATCGATGCGCCGCTGCGGCGGGACGCTAAATGGCAGGTTCGGAATTGGCCTGCGGCGGCGTCAGTCGACGCTCGCCACCACGGCGAGACGCTTGACCTGGCCGGACTCGTAGGCGCGCAGGAAGGCTTCGTAATCCTTGAATGATACGCAGCCGTTCGAGTCGCCGTTTGGACCGAGCATATAGGTGTGGGCGAGCAGCCCGGCGCGGCCGAAGACTTTGCTCTCGTCCTCCGGGATGAGGCGGAGCGCCTGCACGCCGTGGAACAGCGTCTCGCGCGGCCGCAGGTCGTAAATGTCGGGCGGCGTCGCGCCGCGGCTGCGTTCGTCAACGTAGCGCGGGTCGTCGAGCCGTGGGCCGAGCCCGGAATGCGCTTCGAGCGTGGTGCCGTCCGGCAGGTAAACCTTGTGAGCGGAGATGTCGTAGACCGCGGTCTGCCGGTCGTAGAGGCCGGCGGTGACGCCGCCGCTGTCGCTGGCATTGCCGGCCGTCGCATAGGCGAGTGTCACGCCGGAGGGCGAAGCGCCGAACAGCTTGTCGAAGATCGAGGGCCGTTTGCCGAACAGCTTTTCGAAAAGGCTTCGGTCGCGGGGCGGCGCCCAGGTGCCGACAGCGACCTGCTCTTGCCGATCGTCCTTGGCGATGAGGACGTGGTGACGATGCCAGCCGTGCGACTCCAAACGGTCTAAACGGAGCGGCAGGTTGCGCGCCTGATCCGGCGCCGCTCCCTGCGCGGGCGGAGTATCGGACGACGGCAGCGAGGCCAGCGTGTATCGCTGCTCGGGCACATCTGCTGACAGCGGCGACGCGAACGCCGACTGCAGCGGAGCGGCCATGGAAAGCTTGTCTTCCGGGCCCAGATAGAACCGGGCCGCGAACATCGCCCGCCCGGGATTCGAACGGTGCAGCGTGCTCTGCGGCGCGCTCTCCGGTATGGCGAGCGCCGCGCTGCCGCCGGGACCGGTGAAAATCGCGCACAGCGTCAAGGCGCATAGCGAGGCGACAAAGATCAAGCCCGCGCCGCCGAGCACCGGCAGCGCGTCGCCGAAACGGTACGTCTGATCGTGCGCCCAAAGAGGCGAACGCGACCCAGTATTGAACGTCATTCCCCCTCGCGTCCCGACACCACCATGTGCCTGCCCTGGCGATCCTGCGAGCCACCGCTGATGGTGGCGGACACGAACGGACCGCGGACAGACGAACTCGACCCCCGAGATCGAGCCAACGAAACCTGCGGGAACATTACGGCAGCTTTTAGATGGAAATATTTAACCACATATTGAAAGAGAATGTTAACCATAAATAACATAATTGCTGCGTCGCAGCAAAAGCCGGCACAACCATCGAAATTCGGCCGCGCCCGCAGCGCCTTAGCTCAGAACGGCATGCCGGCCTGTGGCCGTGGCCCTTTGGCTAACGAATTGTTGCGACGGCAAGAAAAAAGTTCCAGCACAGTTTAATCGAACTTCAGTCGGGGTCGGCGTAAATTGCTGCGATTACGCGGGACAACCCTGGGCTGCCCGCCCCGGGGGGACCGACCCGAAGACTAGCCCCACCTAAGGGTATCGCCGCAAATGCCCGAATCGCATCGCGAGAAAAGACGGCGGCGGCGCGTGCGCACCCGGCGCGCGGCGTGGATCGATGTCGGCGGCGATGCCAAACCGCTACGCTGCGTGCTGTGGGACCTTTCCGAGGGCGGCGCGCGGCTGGCGCCGGCCCAGGCCAACAAGCTGCCGGACAGCTTTACGCTCATCCTCGACAAAACGACGGCACACCGCTGCCGGGTGGTGTGGCGGAAGGGGCCGCTGGTCGGGGTTCGGTTTCTGCTCAGCGCCGAGGATGAGAAGGCGGCCGCCAAGCCGGCCGTTGCCGAGCCGCGCGAGCTTTCGCCAGAGCTCCGGCGTTCGCTTGCGGCGCATGGCGCCGCCGACGCGGCGCTGGCTGCCGGTCCGTCTGTGTCGTTCTTTGCCGCAGGTTTCGTGCTGGTGCTGGTCGGTCTCACCGCCCTGTTCTATTTCGCCGGCCAACAGAGCGGACTGGGCAGCGCCTGGGCGCTCAACGTCTGTCAGCAAGCCGACAGCCTGTGCCGCCATCCAGAATTTCCCGGCGGCGCCAGCGTGCTCATGGTGCTGGTCTATTTCGCCGCGCGTGGGATGGAGCTGTAACTATTTGAATCGCTCCGATGGCGGCGCGATCTCGGTGACGAGGTCGCGGACGAGTTTTTTGTTCGGCAACGGGGTGAGCGTCATCTCGCGCGGCTCGAGCCGTGCCGTGCAGGCGTACACCGTTTCGCCGTCGAGCTGGATCATGCACTCCTTGCACGCATTGGCGTTGATGCAGGAAAAGCGGATCGCCAGCGACGGGTCTTGCGTTGCGCGCAACCAGCGCAGCCCGTCGAGCACCGACTGACCCGGCTCGAACGGCACCTCGAAGCGCTCAAAGCGCGCGGTCTCGCCTACGGCGCCGCGCTGGATTTTCAGCGTCGCGATTTGTCTGGTGGCGGCGGTCATGAAGCGAGCACGGCGGCGGCTTGCGGCGCGGCGCTAATCTGTAAACGGCCGTCGCGCCAACGTACCGTTTGATGCACCTGCCATTCGGGCAGCGTGGTGGAAAAATCTTCGCGCTGATGGGCGCCGCGGCTTTCGGTGCGGCGCAGCGCGCTTTGCACCACGGCGCGGGCGACGACCAGCATGTTGCGCAGGTCGAACCATTCGAGCCGCTGCAGATCGAAGTTGTTTCCGGCGCGGGTCGGCGGCCGTTCGCCAAGTTCGTCGTCGAGCACGTCGATCTGCGCCATGGCATGCGTGAGAGTTTGCGCCGTGCGGAGCGGGCCGACGTCGTCGGTCATGATCGCCTGCAGCTGCGCGATCATCGCCGCCGTATTGGGACCGCGCGAAAATCCTTCGGTGTTAATGAGGTCGAGGGCGGCAGCGCTGTCCGACGGACGAATTTGGTGTTTTGACTGCGCGCTGCGTTTGACCCGCGTGGCGGCGCTGGCACCGGCGCTGCGGCCGAATACCAGGGCCTCCGTGATCGCGTTGCCTGACAGCCGGTTGGCGCCGTTGGCGCCGCCGACCACTTCGCCGGCGACAAACAAGCCCGGCACGCCGGTCGCCATGCGCACGTTGGCTTTGACGCCGCCCATGTGATAATGCGCGATCGGAGCCACTTCGACCGGCATGCGGGTGAGATCGATGGCGTTGGCGGCGAGCCGGTCGATCACCGGACCGAACGCCGCGCGCAACGTTTCGCGCGAGCAATGCTCGAACGACAGATAGGCGCCACCGTGCGGCGAACCGCGCCCGGCCTTGACCTCCTCGAGGATCGCATAGGTGGCGAGATCGCGGGTCAGCACGTATTTGCCGTCTTCATCGGAGCCGTACGCCGAGGTGAATTCCTCCATGCGGCCGTTGAGCAGCCGGCCGCCGAGCTTGTAGCGGAACGGGTCCCACATGATCGGATCCATGCCGATGAGCCGGGGCGCCAGATGTCCGATCGGGAAGAACTGCACGAATTCCATGTCGATGAGCGGCGCGCCGGCGCGCAGCGCCAGCGCATAGCCGTCGCCGCCCATGTTGGCCGAGGCGCTGTTGCGCCGGAACAGCCGGGTCAGTCCGCCAGTCGCCAGCACCGTCGCCTTCGCGGCGACGATCACCGGCGCGCCGGAGGTCAAATGCCAGCAGACCGCGCCGCGCGCCTCGCCGTCGCTGACGACCAGATCGACCACGCACAGATCGCCGGCCTTGCGGATGCTCTTGTGGTGCCGCGCGATCTCGGCGCGCAGCGTCTTCGACACCGCAGGGCCGGTATTGATGAAGTCGACATAGACGCAGCGCGGCCGGTCGTGGCCCGGCGCCTGCGTCGCGGTAATGTGTCCGTCCTTGCGCGCCCAGCCGACGCCCCAGCGGTCGAGCTCGCGAATGCAGTCCGGCGCCGCTTCGCAGAGCAGACGGGACAGCTCTTCGTCGCAGAGGCCGCGGCCCGCCGCGATGGTGTCGTCGAAATGATGCCGCCAGTCGTCCGGCGTTTCTTCGCCAAGCGCAACCGCAACCGTCATCTGCGCCATCACGGTAGCGCCGCCGCGGCCGATCAGGCTTCGGTCAGCAAGCAGCACTGAGGCACCGCCGCGCGCCGCCTCGATCGCCGCATACATGCCGGCGGCGCCGGAGCCGATGACCAGCACGTCGGTGTCGATATTTATGGGCGCTGCAGCCATCGCATATTCACTCACTGCGTTTCCCGGATGCGGTGCAGCGCGAAGCGGTGCACCGCTGATCCGGGATCGTCAAAGACTGTGCCTGTTAAGGTCCCGGGTCTGCAGCGCACCACTTCGCTCCGCTACGTGCTGCGCTACGCCCGGGAAACATGCCGAAGCTCCTTTTGGTTCACGACGTACCCGGCGCCACGAACGCCGCCGCAAGCCGCGCCGCGAATTGTTTTTCCATCTCCTTGGCCTTGGCGCGCAGCACCGGCTGGCCGAGGCTGCCGAGCTTTCCGGTCAGTGCCGTCTCGACGTCGTAGCTGATCCTGGTCGCGTCGCCGGCTTCGGCGAGGGTGGTCAGCGAGGTGGCGCTGAGGCGGCCGACGATGCCGAGCGGCGTGCCTTCGATCTTCGCCTCGATCTTCTTCGGCGGCTCGGCGCGCACCACCTGCACGCTGACCTTGAAGGCGAATTTCATGTACGCGACTTTGGTCTCGAACACGGCTGCGTACGTGTCTGGCGCCGTCTCTTGCAGATCGCGCACACCGTCCACGCACGAAGCGAAGAAGCGCGCGTCGCGCACCGCTTCATAGACGCGCTCGCGCGGCGCCTTCACGGTCAGTTCGCCGGAAAATTTCATCAGATCTCCATACTGGTCAGCCGCGACTCTGTCTTCAGCCTCCCCCCAGCAGGGGAGGGGGAAGAAGGTTATCACACGCTTGCCTTCAACAATGACGCGAGCGGGCGCGCCGGGTCGGCCAGGGCCGCCGCCTCGACCTTGATGCGGCGCTCGATCAGGCGGCGCGCAGCGGCGAGCTCGCGTTGCGCGTTGATGCCCATGGCGTAGGCCAGCATGCCCTCGGCGACGTCGAAGGCGAGCACGCTGTTGCCGGGCAGGGGACGGCGCACGTGCTGCGCCGGGCGCTGCGGCGGCCAGCCGACGCCCTGGATATAGAGATCGTACTGCTCCGACCAGAACGACGGCACGGTGCGGTACGGCTCGCTGGCGCCCGCGGCGTTGCGGCCGGCGACGGCGCCTTGATCCAGCGCATGCCGCCAATTCTCCAGCCGAACGAGGCCGTGGGGCGCCGGAAAGCGCACCGCGTCGCCGGCAGCAAAAATCGCCGCGTCAACGGTGCGGCAGTGCTCGTCGACGATGATGCCGTTGTCGGTCGCAAGACCGGCCGAGGCAGCGAGCGCGTCGTTCGGCTTGACGCCGGTGCCGACGACGATCACGTCGGCTGCAAATGTTTCGCCCGACGCTGTAGACAGAATGATGCTGTCGCCGGCCGGCTCGACGTCCGCGATGACGGTGCCGGTGCGGATATCGACACCGTGGCGGCGATGGCAGGCGGCGATCAACGCGCCGGTTTCTTGGTCGCAGACGCGCGCCAGAATGCGCGGCGCTACTTCCAGCACCGTGGTGGCAATGCCGAGTTCCGATGCGGAGGCTGCGGCTTCGAGCCCGATAAGCCCGCCGCCAACCACGACCAGACGCCGGCACCCGCGCAACGCCGACGCGAGCGCGCGGGCGTCCGCCTCGGTGCGCAGATAGTGCACGCGCGGCATGCCGAGCGGCAGTTGCGGTAGTTCGCGGACCAACGATCCGGTCGCCAGCACCAACGTGTCGTAGGGATAGTGCCGGCCGCCGACGGTGACGACCGTGCGGCTCGCACGGTCGATCGTGGTCACGAGCGCGGTGCGCTCCAGCACGACATCGTGCTTGGCCGCGCCGCCGGGTCCGGCGATCAGCGCATGCTCGGGCAGGGCCTTGCCGGTGAGCACAGCTTTGGACAGCGGCGGCTTCTCGTACGGCTCGCAGGCCTCATCGCTGAGCAGGAGAACCTCCGCCGTCGGATCGGTGCGCTTGGCCTCGATGGCGGCGAACACGCCAGCCGGCCCGCCGCCGACCACGACGATGTTGCGGGAAAGCGCTTGCGCCATGACGAACGGCGGCGCTGCTCAGGCGCGTAACGCCGTGAGCATGTCCTTGATGTACTCGTCGGCGCTGGAGATCACCAGCATCATGGCGTGCGGGCGCAGCTGCGCCAGCATCTTCGACAGCGTCTCGTCGCTCGAGGAAGCGCCGCCGAGGATGAGCGCAGTGGTCATCACGTGCTTGACGTTGCAAGCCTCGCCGATCAGCGCCGCCGCGGCGGCGCTCTCGCCCGCGGTCGCCACCATGACCACGAGGTCGGCGCTGTTGACCTCGTCGATCAGATCCTTGGTGCGGCCGGCGAGATCGTTGAGCCAGCCCCCCATGGAGAACGGCTCGCGGCGGCGCGGCGCGCCGGAGAACGCCGAGGCGGTGAGGAACGTCGCGTTCTGCCACGGCCCGCCCACCAGCTGCTTGACCACCTGCTCGCTCGCGGCGTCGAGCGCGATCACCTTGACGGCGCGCGCGCGCGAGTTCGGCCGGTCAATGCGGAATCTGGCCTCCGCCGCCGAACTCATCCGCGCCGATTCGCTTTGCATGGTCCGTTCTCCCTGGCCGCTTTGCCTGGATATAGCGGCTGCGGCCGGATATTTCATTATCCTTCCCGTCTTGTATAAGAGCCGGCATGCGATCGGAAGTGCGAAAGGCTTGAGTTGTAATGTCCTCCGGCAAGCGGATTGAGCTCTGCAGCACCGAAGAGGTCGCCCCCGGCACCGCGCTTAAGGTCGAGACCGAGGGGCTGACGCTTGCGGTGTTCAACGTCGACGGCGAGTTTTATGTCACCGACGACCTGTGCACGCACGGGCCCGGCTCGCTGTCGGAGGGCTACATCGAGGATGACGTGGTCGAGTGCAACTTCCACAATGGCCAGTTCAACATCCGCACCGGCGAAGTGGTGGCGCCGCCCTGCATGGCGCCGGTGAAGACCTATCCGGTGCTGGTGGTGGACGGGAAAGTGACGATCGAGGCGTGAGGCTCGCGCTCAATTCATTTGGCATCACTTTCTCATCGATCAGAGAAAGCCGTCGATCGCAATGGCTGTCCCGTGTTTCGAAAGGATTTTGT
>JASHXZ010000666.1 GCA_030043285.1 Xanthobacteraceae bacterium
ATAGGCGAGGCCCCAGATGATCTCGCCGAGCGCCAAGGTGATCATGATGAAGCTGATGCCGCTCGCGCGCAGCGACAGCGCGGCGAAGCCGGCGGTGGTGATAAGCCCGGCGGCGAGCGCGCCGAGGATGGCGACGGCATGGCCGTGGCCGGCGGCGAGCAGATAGGCGGCGGCGTAGGAGGCGACGCCGGACAATCCGGCATGGCCGAGCGAGACCAGGCCGCCATAGCCGACCAGAATGTTGAGGCCGAGCGCAAACACCGCATAGAGCAGGATCTGGCTCGCGATGTTGACGTAATATTGCTCGGTGATCGCGTAGGGCACCGCGATCAGCGCCAGCACGGCGACGGCAAGGAGCGCGTAGCGGATGGTCACAGGACCTGGCCTCCGAACAGACCCTGCGGGCGCAGCACCAGCACCAGGACCATCGGCAGGAACAGCACGAAATAGGCAAGCTCAGGCAACAGCGCCTGGCCGAAATTATAGATGAAGCCGACGATGATGCTGCCGACGAACGAGCCAAGGAGGCTCCCGGTGCCGCCGAGAATGACGACGACCAGAGCAAGCGGCAGCATGTCCTGGTCGAGCCCGGGATAGACCGACAGGATCGGGCCGCCGATCATGCCGGCGAAGCCGGCGAGCCCGGCGCCGAGCGCGAACACGATGGTGAACAGCCGTGACACCCGAATGCCGACGACGCGCGCCATCTGCGGATCGTCGACGCCGGCGCGGATCATGGCGCCGAGCCGGGTGCGCTCGAGCATCAGCCACAGCGCCACCGCGAACACCACCGCGATGCCGATGACTGCCACGCGATAGAGCGGAAACACCGCGGGGCCGGCGCGCACGAATCCGCCCAACCCGGCCGGCGTCGCCACCGAGATCGGGTCACCGCCCCAGCCCATCAGGCACAGGTCGGCGACCATGAAGGAGACGCCCAGCGTTACCAGCACCTGCGCCAGCGGCTGGCCGGCAAGACGGCGCAGCAACAGCCGCTCCATCAGCGCGCCGAGGATCGCCACCTCGAGCGCGGCGAGCACCGCGGCGGCCCAAAAATCCAAAGTGAAGCCGAGCGCACCGGACAGGAACGAGGTGCCCAGATAAGCGCCGACCATGAACATCGAACCGTGCGTCAGGTTGGGGATGCGCATCAGCCCGAAGATCAGCGAAAAGCCGGCCGAGAGCAGGAACAGGAGGCCGCCAAACGTGACGCTGTTAACCGTCAGCAGCAGCCAGAACGTCATTTGCGCGCCCTTCCGTTTGCCGGCTGCTATGCACGTTAGAACTTACTTCGTAGCCGCGATTGCGCAAAGCGCAATCCGGCGCCGCCTTATTTTGTTTCCGGATTTCGCTTTGCTATGGCCGGACCACGCCGGCTTAGCATTTCGTCATGGGCGGATAGTCGCGCGAATAGACGGGGTGGGCGAGAAATTCCTTTTCCGGCCAAGTCCAGAACTGGCTGACGTTCTCGTAGGTCTTGATGGTCTTGTTCCAGAGTTTCAGTCCGTACTTGGCGCCTTCGCGGCCGGTGCGCCGGATATAAATGGTGCCGACCACGTTGTTGAGGTGGTCGAACTTGAGCGGCCCGCGCGGCGTATCGGTCAAGCTGACGTTTCTTAAGACCGCCATGAACTTTTCCTTGTCGCGCACATCGCCGCCGGCGGCATGGAGCGCGGCATCGAGCACCTGGCAATTGCCGTAAAGCAGCGCCGCATACTGGCCCGGAATGGCGTCGAAATTTTTCAGCATGCCGGAAACGAAGCGCTGGTTGCCGTCGCTCTCGAGATCGAGCGTGTAGGGCGGGGCGCTGACCAGCCCGAGCGCCTCGTCGCCGAAGCTCTTGAGCAGGAAATCGTCGCAGCCGGCCTCGCCGGCGAGCACCGGATATTTCATGCCGGCGCTGGCGTATTGCTTCATGAAACGCAGCGGATTGGAGCCGGCAAAACCCTGGACCACGCAGTCGCAATCGCCGATCTGCGCGACATACGGCGTATAGTCCGGCGTCACCAGCGGCGGCCACAGTTTGTTGACCACGCAGCCGCCGTCCTTCGCGAACGATGCCTGGAAGCCGCCCATCTGCTCGTGGCCGAAGGCAAAGTCCTCCGACACCGTGACCGCGCGCTTGTGCTTGAGCTCAATGGCCGCGTAATGGCCCAATGGCTGCGTCGCCTGCGACGATGTCGCCGAGGCGCGCAACAGATACGGATTGGGCGTGCGTTGGGTGAGGTTGTCGGCCGCCGCGAGGCTCAGCGTCGGCATCTTCTGCTGGATGATGTATTCGCTGATAGCATAGAGCTCGAATGCGGCCAGCGGCCCGACGATGGCATCGACCTTGTCGCGCTCCACCAGCTCCTGCGCCTTGGTCTTGGCGCCCGCCGGGTTGCCGCCGGTATCGGCCGTGAACAGATCGGTCTTGCGGCCGCCCAACGTGTAATTCTTCTCTTTCAGATAGGTGAGGACGCCCTGCTCCATCAGGATGCCGCCCTGCGCCAGCGGCCCGGTTTTGACCGTAAGGAGACCAAGCCGAAACGGCGCGGCTTGGGCGATCGCGGGCGCCGGAAAGCGCATCGCGACTGCGGCTGCGCCGGCCGCGGCGCCGGCGAACAATTTGCGGCGGCTTACTGTGCGGGACATGGCTTCGTCCTCCCCTCTTCCGACTGTCATGCTCCGCGAAGGCGGAGCATCCAGTAGTCACGGTATTGGGTCAAAGCCGCCACTTCGGCGATTGCCGGATCATCCGCATGAGCGGATGATGACACTGCACTCCATCAGCATTTGCCGACCGGCGGATTGTCGCGCGAGTAGACCGGGCGCGCGAGGTACTCCTGCTCCGGCCAAGTCCAGAACTGGCTGACGTTGTCGTATGTCTTGATCGTCTTGTTCCAGAGCTTGAGCCCGTATTTGGCGCCTTCCTTGCCGATGCGGCGCACATAGAACGTGCCGACCACATTGTTGAGATGGTCGAACTTGATCGGGCCGCGCGGCGTGTCGGTAAGGCTGACCGACTTGAGCGCCGCCATGAATTTCGTCTTGTCGCTGGCGTCGCCGCCGGCCGCCTTCAGCCCGGCGTCGACCACCTGGCAATTGACGTAGAGGCCGGCGGCATAGAAGCCCGGGATGACGTTGTAGTTCTTCATGATGTCGTTGACGAAGCGCTGGTTCGCCTCGATCGGGTTGTCGAGCGTGTAGGGGCAGCAGCTGACCAGGCCGATCGCCTCGTCGCCGAAGCTCTTGAGCAGCGCGTCGTCGCCGCCGGTTTCGCCGGTGACCACCGGATATTTCAGGCCGGCGCTGGCGTATTGCTTCATGAAGCGCAGCGGATTGGAGCCGGCGAAACCCTGACAGACGACGTCGCAATCGCTGATCTGCGCGATGTAGGGCGTGTAGTCGGGTGTTACGATCGGCGGCCACAGTTTTTTGGTGACGCAGCCGCCGTCTTTCTGGAACGCCGCCTGGAAGCCGCCCATCTGTTCGTAGCCGAAGGCGAAATCCTCGACGATGCAGAACGCCCTTTTGAGCTTCAGCTCGGTCGCCGCGTAATGGCCCATCGGATGCATGGCCTGCGACGAGGTCGCCGAGGCGCGCAACAAAAATGGATTGGGTGTGCGCTGGGTCAGATTATCGGCCGCCGCAAGGCTGAGCGTCGGCATCTTCTGCTGCTGCACATATTCGTTGATGGCGTACAGCTCGAACGCCGCGAGCGGGCCGAGGATGACGTCGACCTTGTCGCGCTCGACCAGTTCCTGCGCCTTGGTCTTGGCGCCGGCCGGATTGCCGCCGGTGTCGGCGGAGACGAAGTCGACCTTGCGGCCGCCGAGCGTGTAGTTCTTCTCCTTCAGATAGGTGAGGACGCCTTGCTCCATCTGGATGCCGCCCTGGGCGAGCGGTCCGGTCTTGACGGTGAGGAGCCCGAGCTTGAAAGGCGCGGCCTGCGCGATCGCCGGCGCCGGGAAGCGCGCCAATGCGGCGGCCGCGCCGGCTGCGGTGCCGGCCAGCACCGTGCGGCGGCTGAATTTGCGAGACGTTACTCTGCGAGACATCGCTCTTTGCTCCCTCTGGCGCGCCTTTTTACCAAAAGCGCATAACTTATAGTTGCCGATACGTTCTTCACGCCGGCCCTGGCAGCCATCATCCAACAAGCCGCCAGCCGGGTAAAGTCCGCTATTGTCGCGGGGGTACGGGATTTTTGCTATTTTGTGACGACGGTTACTTTCTGTTTTTCTCCGGCCTTGCCGGGATAACGGGCAGCAGCAGATAGGGCTGCGTGGCGCCGCCGAAATGCAGGCTGGTGATGCCGCCGAAAACGTTCGGCGGCCGGTCGCGCGGATCGTCGTGCAGGAACGGCCCGCATCCGGTCAGTTCGTTCTTGAAGTTCGACTGCCGCCCGCCGCTGCCGCCCGGGTAGACGTAATCCTTGCCGCGTATGGTCAGCGCGATGCGATAACCGGCCGGTACCACGATCGAGGTCGGCCAAATCTCGATGTCGAGCGCCACGACTTGGCCGGGCTTGAGCGGCTGCCTTCTGCGGTGGCTGTGATAGGGCCGGTATGGTTTCGACAGCTTCTTGTCGAGCTCGCGGTGCGAGGCGCGCAGCCAGCCCTGGCCGACCGGCGTGTGCGGGTCGATGGCGCCCTGAAACACCACTTCTTTCAGATCGGGCGAGAACACGCGCAGCACGACGAAGATGTCGGCGTCGCGGGTGCTCGATGCCACGTAAAGCTTGACGGCGCTCGGGCCGGTGATCTCGGTTTCACGCGCAAGCGGCGCGGTGAGGAACGTGACGCCGTCGCCCATGGCGTCGAAGCGGATCACGGTTTTGCCGCGGGCCGCCTTGTCCTGCAATAATCCACCGTCCTTGGGGTCGAGATAAAACCGCGTCCATTTGGTGCGCTTGAGCGGCCATTCGTTCTCGGCGCGCTCGACGAAGCGGTCAACGTGGCGAACCTGCAACTGCACCGGTGCTTGCTTGTCCCGGCCGTTTTGCTTGCCGTGCAGAAAATAATCGAAAAAGCGCAGCTGCAAGGTCCGACCGTAGTCGGTGTAAAAATGCGTCCAGTGCTCGATGCCATGCGCCTCGAGCCATTTCTGCTTCGAGGCGGCGCGCACATAACCTTCGAAATTGCCGCGCGGGTGCAGCCCCTGGCCGCCCCAATTGGCGGTCGAGAGCAACGGCACCTTCACCTTCGACCAGACCGGCGAGCGGGCGCGGTGATAAGCGTCGTCGAGCGGATGGGCCAAAATCTCGCGGCCGAAGTCGGCGCGATTTTTGGCGAGCTCCGCATCTGAGAGGATGTCCGGGCCGCACACCAGTTCGCCATGCACGCGGCTTCGTTTGCCGCGCTCGCCGGCACCGTACTGCACGGTCTTGACCTGCATGTCGTACCAGTTGTCCCAGAACGTGGACAGGATGCCGCCGTGGTGGGTCATGTCGCGGTACCAGTCGGCGGCGCCTTCCCAGATGCACATGGCGGCAAGATGCGGCGGCTGCAGGCTCGCCACGTGCCATTGATTGATGCCGTAATAGGAGATGCCGTTGAGCCCGACTTTGCCGGTCGACCAGGGCTGCACGCCGGCCCATTCGATGCAGTTATAAAAGTCGCGGGTCTCGCGTGGCGAAAAATGATCGATCACGCCGGGCGAGCAGCCGGTGCCGCGGGAATCGACGCGCACGCAGGCGTAATAATGCGGCACCCATTTTTCCGGGTCGACCACTTCCCAGCTCTGATAAAGGTTGCTCGATCCTGCCGTGACGTCGGGATGTTTTTCCGCCATGCGCTGCCACGCGCTCGGATAGCCGTCCTGGAACGCAAGCCCCTTGGCGTACGGCCCGTAGCTCAAAATCACCGGATAGCGGCCGTCGGTCACGGGGCGAAACACGTCGGCGCGCAGCACCAGACCGTCGTCCATTTCGATCGGCACGTCCCAGTCGATGCGCATGCCGTCGCGGGTTTCGCTGCGCGGCTGATGGGTTTTGCGCGCGCCCGCGCTCGCGGCCATGCGGGCTTCGCCTTCCAACGATGACATGATTGTCGTCCCGTTGCAGTTCTTAACCAGCCCAGCTTACCGGTCGCTTGCGGTAAATCCAACCGGTTTATGGCAGGTGTATGTAAGGCAATACTTGACACATGTATGGTACGGCCTTACAAAGCGGTGTGATACGATCGTTTCGCAGCAAGGCGTTGCGGCGTTTCGCCGAGCGTGGAGACTCGTCCAAGCTCAGCGTGCAAAACCCCGATCGTATTCGACGCATCCTGCTTGCGCTCGATGCCGTCACCTTGCGCGAGCAAATGAACGTGCCGGGTTTGCGCTTTCATGCGTTGAAGGGACGCAGCAAAGGGCGATATGCTGTTGACGCGAGCGGCAATTGGCGCGTGACGTTTGCATGGGATGGTGAAGATGCCGTTGACGTGGATCTGGAGGATTATCACTGATGAGCAGGAACCGGCTTCTCCGCGGCTTTAAGGCGATGCATCCGGGTGAAATGCTGCGCGAAGACGTGCTGCCGGCGCTGGGCAAGCCCAAGACCGAGATAGCGCGGTTGTTGGGCGTATCGAGGCAGACGCTCTACGACATTTTGGACGAGAAGCAGCCGGTTACGCCCGGCATGGCTTTGCGGCTCGGTAAGCTCTTGGGCAACGGGCCGGAGCTTTGGATCAATCTGCAGCGGACCCACGATCTTGCGGTAGCCGAACGCGAGCTCGCAGGCGAGATCAAGAAAATACCGAGACTATCGGCGGCGTGATCGCGCCGATCAGTTGTTTCGACCTTTCGACTTCCGCCGCCCGCGCTTCACGCCGGCCATCTTCTCCAGCACGGCGCAGACGGCGGCGGTGTCTTGATCGTCGTAGCCACTGCGCCGCGCCTTGGCATAAATTCCCTTGCTGGCGTCGAACATCGGCGTCGGCACGCCGATCTTGCGGGC
>JASHXZ010000667.1 GCA_030043285.1 Xanthobacteraceae bacterium
CGTTTGGAGATCCTTGACCAGATATTGGCCCCCTTGAGCCGAGGGCCGAACCGGTCAACGGCACGCCGACCGCTCCATGCCAAGATCGCTCCGACCCAAGCAAGCAAAACCCGCCGCGCACTCAAGCGATCTAAAACCTAAGCGACCTAGAGCCGAAGCGGTTCAAAGCCCAAGTTTCGGCTTGACGCGGACGGCGCTGCCCGATGAACGCGGCGTCGCCCGCCGCCCTGTTCGCAGCTTAGTCTCAGTCACCACCGAGTAAGCGCGCCAAGATTAGCAGGCGCTTGGCGTATGAGGCGTGACTCGGCAGCTGAACGTTTATTCATGCTGACTGGAACTCCGGAAAATCGAGCTTTGGGAAACTCGGCTCTTGTGTCGGCGTTGTAGCTGCGTCGGCTCAATCGGAGGTATTGACATGAACAGCCTGAAAACTCTGGGCCTCGCCATCGGACTAGCGTTTGCTGCATCCACGTTCGCATTCGCTCAGCAGCCTGCCCCTCAGCAGCCGGCTCAGCAGCCTGCCACGCAGCAGGGCAACCCTGCATCCAATGCGGCGGCAAGTGGCGGCAGTGGAACGCACCAAACCAGCCAAAAGACCGGCAGCGCGGCCAACAATCAGAAGGTTCTAGGAAATCACCAGGGCTACCGGGGCGTCGGACGCACCGCCTCGCGCCGAGGCAGAGGACTTTACGCCTCTATGGGCCGCTGCCGCATGATCCATCGACCGGGCAGCAACCATCTCGTGAAAGTCTGCCACTGGCGGTAACAAAACGCCGTCGTAGCCCCGGTGCGCGGCAGCACCGGGGCCACGATGTTCTCAGCCGATCTGCTCGGCGTGCGCGATCCAGGCTTGCCTGCACGGGCACGCAGTGGGATGGCTCGCGCAATTTCGGGTTTGCCGCTTGCGCGATCCTTATGACTCGGCCGGATATTGGCGCTCGCAATTATGCGCTGGCCGCCTCGGCGGCCTCATTCGAATAAGTTGCCGCCATTTCCGGTGAAAGCGCGTAACTGAACGTTCTATTACAGCGGAAACAAACAAACGTCGTTTTCAGCATTTGCGGCGCCTTAGGGTGCGGCACCGAAGTCACATAGGTCATGTCGTAGTGGCACTTCGGACAGCTCGCCATGGCTTGGTTGTCGGTGGACATCGGTTAGTCTATCGGTAAGCCGCGATGGTCTGGCAGAGCATTTGGGCGCACACTAACCAGCCCCTCGCGGGCGTATCCGGATAAACGCCCGTGCCACGATTTGGTGGGGCATTCGTGACCGGGCCGGTACAGCGGCAACATCCCGATGAGGTGCCCGTTCCACCGTACCGGGAGCCAAAGTAACGCCGTATGGTTATTCGCAGCTTAACAAGTGCGTCCGAAAAAAGTCTTGAAGCGGACGACGCGGCGGCGTCACGTGCCGCCGTTCGGACCACCGTTCGCAGCGTCGCCATTCGTGGCACCCTCCTCCGCCAACGCCGCGTCCAGCAGGCTTCGACAAGCGACAAGATCGTCGAGCGCGGCACGCAATTGGCGGCGCTGGTCGCCTGAAAGCGTCGCGGCCTGTGACTTGCCGGCGTCGGCGGCGGCCGCAAAGCTCGGCTCGCGGCGCACCGGCGTGGGGGTTTCGTCCGAACGTTCGCGCCGGCTGGCGGCGGCGAAGAATGGCGGGGCGCCTTGCGTCTCTCCGGTGCCGCGCGACACGTCACCTTCATCCTCTACGCGATCCTCATCGGAAGGCGGAGGCGGCGGTTCGGCGCCCGCGCGCCAAACATCCTGCACGAAGGCGACGCCCTGCTCGCGCAAAATGCGTTGTACGCCGCGGATCGTATAGCCCTCGCCGTAGAGCAGGTGGCGCACGCCGCGCAGCAGATCGACGTCCTCGGGCCGGTAAAAACGCCGGCCGCCGCCGCGCTTCATCGGGCGGATCTGGGTAAACCGGCTCTCCCAGAAACGCAGCACGTGCTGCGGCACGTCGATCTCGTCAGCGACTTCGCTGATGGTGCGGAATGCCCCCGGCGCTTTGTCCAATGGCTGCCCTCACCTTCCCGAACGCCGCCGTTTTAAGAAGCCGGCGAATCGCTGCCCGAATTGGAGTTGATGCGCTGCTTGAGAATCGCGGACGGCTTGAACACCATAACGCGGCGCGGCGAAATTGGCACTTCCTTGCCGGTCTTCGGATTGCGGCCGACGCGCTGGCCTTTCTTGCGCACCACGAACGAACCGAACGACGATAGTTTCACGGTTTCGCCGCGCTCCAGACAGTCGGTAATTTCCTTCAATACAAGTTCTACGAGCGCCGCGGATTCGCTGCGCGACAGACCGACTTTCGCATAAACCGCCTCGCATAGATCGGCGCGCGTTACCGTCTTCCCTGCCATGGCCAGCCCCGCCAGGTCCAGCGACCGGCCTTGACGCGCGGCCGATATCGCCTTGACTTATCAATGATATAAGCTTGTTGCTGCAGGGTCAACGGGCTTGCGCAGCCGCCGGTTCCCGCACGCGTTCCCCCCGCCCAGCCGGAAGCGTCGCGGCCTACCAACGCACCAGCGCCGCACCCCAGGTAAAGCCGCCGCCCATCGCCTCGAACAAGAGAAGGTCGCCGCGCTTGATGCGGCGCTCCGCCAGGGCATCGGCAAGCGCCAGCGGGATCGAAGCCGCGGACGTATTGCCATGGCGATCGACGGTGGTGACGATTTTGGCCGGCGCGATGCCGAGCTTGTGCGCCGAACCGTCGATAATCCGCTTGTTGGCCTGGTGCGGAATGAACCAGTCGACGTCGGCGGCGGTGTATCCGGTCGCCTTGAATGCATCCTTGACCACGTCGGTGATCATCGTCACGGCGTGCCGAAAAACCTCCCTGCCCTCCATGCGCAGATGCCCGACCGTGCCGGTCGAGGACGGGCCGCCGTCGACATAGAGCTTTGATTTGTGACGGCCGTCCGAGCGCAGATGCACGCTGAGAATGCCGCGCGCCTCGCGCGTCTCGGGCTGCTCTTGTGCCTCGAGCACCACGGCGCCGGCGCCGTCGCCGAACAGCACGCAGGTCGAGCGGTCGGTCCAGTCGAGAATGCGCGAAAAGGTTTCGGCGCCGATCACGAGCGCGCGCGAATACGCGCCGGATTTCAACAGCGCATCGGCGGTGGCCAGTGCAAAGACAAAGCCCGAGCATACCGCCTGCAGGTCGAAGGCAGCGCCGCGAGTGATGCCGAGCTCGGCCTGCACCGACACCGCACTCGCCGGGAAGGTGTTGTCGGGGGTCGAGGTCGCCAGCACGATCAGATCGATCGATTGCGCCTCGACGTGGGCATGCGCGAGCGCCGAGCGGGCCGCATTGGTCGCGAGCTGCGAGGTCAGCTCGCCCGGCGCCGCGATTCGCCGCTCGTGAATGCCGGTGCGCTGCACGATCCACTCGTCGGACGTGTCGACCTTGCGCGCCAAATCCTCGTTGGTGAGGACCTGCTGCGGCAGATAGCTGCCGCAGCCGAGGATGACCGAGCGGCGCGTCGTCATGAGGCTGCTCCGCCGAGCGCCTGACGCTGATAATTCTGGTGGCGGCCGAGCGCGAAAGTGATCTTCGCCAACAGCTCATCGCGCACCACGCCGTGGCCGACACCGATCGCCGCCGCAAAGCCCTCGGGATCGGTGTTGCCGTGGCTCTTGATGACGATGCCGTTGAGGCCGAGAAAGACGCCGCCGTTGGAGCGGCGCGGATCCATACGTTCCTTCAGCTCACGAAGCGCCCTGCGGGCGAACAGATAACCGATGCGCGAGGCGAGCGAATGGCTCATGGCCGCGCGAAAATACTCGCCCATCTGCCGCGCGGTGCCTTCGGCCGTCTTCAACGCGATGTTGCCGGCAAAGCCTTCGGTAACGACGACGTCGACCTTGCCCTTGCCGATATCGTCGCCTTCGACGAAGCCGACGTAATCGAAGTCGGACAATTTTTCCTCGCGCAAGATGCGGCCGGCCTCACGCACCGGCTCGAGGCCCTTGGCTTCTTCGACGCCGATGTTGAGGAGGCCGACGGTCGGCCGCGCGATGCCGAGCACAATGCGCGCGGTAGCCGCGCCCATCATGGCGAGGTTGACGAGGTGTTCGGCGTCGGCGCCAATCGAGGCGCCGAGATCGAGCACGATGGCCTCGCCGCGCAAAGTGGGCCATAGCGCCGCGATCGCCGGGCGCTCTATACCCGGCAGCATTTTCAGCTCGAACTTGGCCATCGCCATCAGCGCACCGGTATTGCCGCACGACACCGCGACGTCGGCATCGCCTTTTTTCACTGCCTCGATGGCGAGCCACATCGACGATTTCCAGCGGCCGTAACGCAGCGCCTGGCTGGGTTTGGCATCCATGCGCACCGCGACCTCGGTATGGGTGAGCCGCGACACAGCCTTGAGCTGCGGCCGCGCATCGATGAGCGGCGCCACCTGCGCGGCATTACCGAAGAACAGGAACTCGGATGCTGGCTCTTTCTGCAACGCCAGTTCGGCGCCGGCGACGACCACGGCCGGACCGTGATCGCCACCCATCGCATCGAGCGCAATGCGGACCTTGTCTGGCATCGACACGATTGGCTTGGCTAAGTCCGAAATGAGACGGGCTGAAAGCGACCGCGACAATAGCGGTTCGGCACGCCGACACAACAGGCCCGACGGCCCCAACAGCCCGGACAGCCCTCAGTGTCCATCGCGGTCCTTCATCAAGCCCGCCAGCGCCGCAAAGGGCCCAGGGTCGGGCTTTTGCTCGCGCGGTGGCTCGAACACGGCGCCCGCCTTGCGCGGATAAGGGTCGATGCCGAGGATGACAAACTCGGTAGCGAGCGCGCCGAGATCGACGGCGCCGCCGATCAGCGGCTCCGGGTCGTCCCATTTCGGCTCCGCAGCCGTCTCGCCGTCCGCTGCGGCTGCCGCGGCCGCCGGCATGTAAAGCAAGTCGACGTCCTCCTCGATCACGTTCTGCAGCGGCTCGAGCGTTACCACGCAATTTTGGCCGACCGTGGCCGAAACCCGGCCGGTGACGCGCAGTCCGCCGTCGCCCTGCCGCAGCAGGGCGAAATCCGCTTCCAGCCGCGGCAGTTCGCGTAGCCCCGCCATGCGGGCGATGGCGAGCCGCGTTTCGGCATCGGCGACGAGCGTCATGTGCTCGCCGGTTTCGGGTACGTCCTCGACCGCGACCACGACGTGCCAGGGCATCTCGGATCGATTACGGTCACGCTCGGGCATCGGCAAAAGCCTCGGGATTCGGAAAATCGGTGACGCCACTGAACAGGTCGGCATCGTCCTGGGTACCCAACTGCCGCACGGCCGCCCGCGCATAGTGCGCCAGGCGGGCGGCGCGATAATCGGTGTCCTCGGCCTGTAAGATATTGCGCGCCAGCGCCTTCTCAAAGTCCTGCAGGTCGTCGACTCCGAGCGCCGCTACATATGCAGCTTGGCGGCCGTAAAAGGCTTCGCCGAACCGGCGCATGCGCTTGGGCACGGCGAGGTCGCCGACCCCCATCTCGCGCAAATTGCCGTCGAGATCGCGACAAAACGCGTCGAAAAGCCGCTGGCCGAACGCCGCTCCGCGCTCTCCGGCGCCACCGAGCCGGCGCAGCACCAGCACGAGATGCAGCACAATGAGGTCGAATCGACCCTCCATGGTGTCGGGAACGCCGAATTCGACGTAGAACGTTGGCGAACGGGCCTGCGCCACGATGGCGCCATAGAGCGCAGCGATGCTGTCGGTTCTCGGGCTGCGCCGAAACGGCCGCAGGATCATGGGGTTAGTCCTTAACTCGTGACGCAGCCGACGGGACGGTGCAGGTTGCGGGTTCAGCCCTTGCTTGCGGCGAAAGCCCTGACGGCGTTATGGGGCTACGGCAGGCGGCAGCCGGGTGCAAGATGGAGCGGTGATGCGGGGCAATGCAGCGGCCAGTCGGGGCCAACAGAGTGGCGCGCGGCGCACCACCGCCGCGTGCCTCGTGGTATTGGCGCTCGGGCTGATGCCCGGCGGCTGCTTCGGTGAAACCTTTCAGCGCGGCTATGTGCTGCCTGACGGCGCGCTACAGCAGATCCCGCTCGGCGCCTCGCAGGAGCAGGTTTTGCTCGTGCTCGGCACGCCATCAACGGTCGCGACCGTCAGCGGCGAAGCGTTCTACTACATCTCACAGCGCGCCGAGCGTCCGGTCTCGTTCATGCCGACGAGGGTGGTCGACCAGCGTGTGATCGCCGTCTATTTCGACAGGACTCGCAAGGTGCAGCGAATCGCCGAATACGGCCTCAAGGACGGCAAGGTGTTCGACTTCATCAGCCGCACCACACCGACCAGCGGCGCCGACCTGTCGATCATCAACGGCATCTTCCGCATCCTTCAGGACAAGACGACCTGACGGTCGTCAGCTCTTCGCTTGTTCGTCATGGCCGGGTTTGTCGCGGCCATCCACGTCTTTGGTCTTCTGCAGCGTCGAAGACGTGGATGCCCGGCACGAGCTTGCACTCGGGCCGGCCAACAGGCCGGTCCCGGGTGGCCGGACATGACGAGTGAGAGAGGCTTCCGACTTCCGCCTCAGTGCGCCAGCACGGCGAGCAGCAATAGCGCCACGATGTTGGTGATCTTGATCATCGGGTTGACCGCCGGGC
>JASHXZ010000668.1 GCA_030043285.1 Xanthobacteraceae bacterium
TCGCAATGACGGCTAGGATGTCCTAATGGCGACCAGTAATCAGCCGCGCCGCACCTTGTTGTTGACGGGCGCCAGCCGCGGCATCGGCCACGCCACGGTGAAGCGGTTTTCCGCCGCCGGCTGGCGCGTCATCACCTGTTCGCGCCATCCGTTTCCGGAAAATTGTCCGTGGGAGGCGGGCCCCGAGGACCACATCCAGGTCGACCTCGCCGATCCCGCCAACACCGAGGAGGCGATCGCCGAAACCAAGCGCCGGCTGCACGGCGAGCTGCACGCGCTGGTCAACAACGCGGCGATTTCGCCGAAGGCCGAAGGCGGTACGCGGCTTGGCTCGATCGAGACCTCACGCGAGGATTGGCACCATATCTTTCAGGTCAATTTCTTCGCGCCGATCATGCTGGCGCGCGGCCTCCTCGACGAGCTGCAGGCGGCGAAGGGCTCGGTGGTCAACGTCACCTCGATCGCCGGCTCGCGCGTGCACCCGTTCGCCGGCGCCGCCTACTCGACCTCGAAGGCGGCATTGGCGGCGCTCACCCGCGAGATGGCGGCCGATTTCGGCCCGCGCGGCATCCGCGTCAACGCCATCGCGCCCGGCGAAATCGACACCGCCATGCTGTCGCCCGGCACCGAAAAGATCGTCGCCAACATTCCGATGCACCGCCTCGGCACCCCCGACGAGGTGGCCAAGATCATCTACGTGCTGTGCACCGAGACCTCGTCCTACGTGAACGGCGCCGAGATTCACATTAATGGCGGCCAGCACGTGTAGACGGACCGGCGGGCCGAAGACTGCTCACGTGATTTCCGCCAGCGCGGCCGCGCCCGTCAACCAAGCAGCCGCACGCCGACGATGACCAGGACGCTGGCGAGCGCGATGCGGATCACGGCGTCATGGGCTCGGGTCGCGAGGTAACTTCCCGCGATGATGCCGGGGACGGATCCGATCAACAGCGTCAGCAATAGTGCCCAATTGACCGAACCCAAATACCAGTGGCCGGCACCCGCCAACAGCGTCAGCGGAACCGCATGGGCGATATCGGAGCCGACGACGCGGCCGGGCGGCATTTTCGGGTGGAGCAATAACAGCACCGTCACCCCGATGGCGCCGGAGCCCACCGATGTTGCGGTGACGAGGATCCCCATCAAGAGGCCCAACGCAATCGTCAGCATCGCCGCCTTGCGGGCATGGAGCCGATCGGGCCGATCGGCGGCAAAGCGCTCGCGAATGCGTCGGCCGGCGATCAGGAAGGCCGCGGTCGCCAACAGTGTGATGCCGAGCAGCAACGTGATGAAATGTTGGCTGGCGTCATTTTTCAGATCGAACCGCGAAAGCATGACGATCGTGGCGATCGTCGCCGGGATGCTGCCGAGCGAGAGCAGCCCGACCAGGACCCAGTCGATCGAGCGCGCTGCCGCATGCACCAGCGTGCCGACGGTCTTGGTGGACGCCGCAAACAAGAGATCGGTGCCGACCGCCGTGGCCGGATGCACGCCGAACAGCAAAATCAGCAGCGGCGTCATCAGCGATCCGCCGCCGACGCCGGTCATGCCGACCAAAAGGCCGACGACAAAGCCGGAAGCGACGTAGAGCGGGTCGATCATGAGCGCACTCCGATCACCTTCCCGCGGATTGCGTTACACTTAAGGCTGCGCCGGCTCCGCCACGGCTTTGCCGCCGCCGGCGTTATGCAGGCCGCACTCTTGCTTGCCGTCCTCTTCCCACCACCACCGCCCCGCGCGTTCCGGTTCGCCCGGCGCGATCGCCCGCGTGCATGGCGCGCAGCCGATCGAAGCAAAACCGCGGCCGTGCAGTGGATTGATCGGAATCTGGTGCGCGGCGACGTAGCTCAGCACTGCCTCGCGGCTCCAATCGAACAGCGGACTGAACTTGAGCAGGCCGCGGGTGTCGACCGCGGTCAATGCGGTTGCGCCGCGATGGCCCGACTGGTCGGCGCGAAGACCGACAATCCAAGCCGACGCCCCGGTGAGCGCGCGGTTGAGCGGCTCGACCTTGCGCACATGACAGCAGGCAACCCGCGCCGCGCGCGAGGCGTAGAAGCCATTGATGCCATGCTCGGCCACGAGGCTTTCGAGCTTCCCACGCTCCGGATAGATCGCGCGAATGCGGCAGCCGTAGCGCTGCTCGGTTTCGCTCCAAAGCTGATACGTCTCGGGAAACAGCCGGCCGGTATCGAGCGTCACCACGTCGATCTCGATGCCCTGCTCATGCAGCATGTGCAGGATGGCCTGATCTTCCAAGCCGAGGCTGGTCGTGAAAACGAGCCGCCCCGCGACCTCGCGGCAAAGGCGAGCGAGCCGTTCGGGCGCCGGCAAAGCGACCAGAAGCGCGTTGAGGCGGCTGGCTTGCGCAGCGAGCTGCGTGTCCTCTTGGCCGCTCTCTCGCGCGCCAGCCTGGTCGCCGTCGCGTGCCAGAATGGGCCCGCCGCCGGAAATCCTGCCGGCGAAGTCAAGCACGAGGCGTCCAGTGCGCGGATTCTGGGCATGAATATCCGCGGCGATGGGGTGCGTCAGCGCAATCTCGATCTCGCCGATATGATTGCGCGCGATCGCCGCCGCCTTGCTGGGCGCGAGCTCGCCCGGATCGATGGCATTCTCGATCCGCGTGATCTTGCCGGAACATTCGGCGGTGCCGACGCGCACGCCGACAGTGCTGCCGACACGCAGCGGTTCCTCGTGGAGCCAGAAAATTCGCGCGCGCAAAAGCCGCGTCGCTGCGGCGGATTGCTGCGGCGATGCGATCATGTCGCCGCGCTCGACGAAAATCTGCTCGTCCAAAGTGAGTCCGATCGACTGGCCGGCATGCGATGCTGCCGCAAGGGGCAAGTCGACCGCCGCGGGCCACCGCTCGATCGACCGCACGCGCGCGGTTGCGCCGCGCGGCAGAACCACAATCTCGTCGCCGACCGCAAACCGGCCGCTCTCGATCCGGCCTGCCACAATGCGCCGATCGTCGAACCTGTAGACCGCCTGCACCGGGATGCGCAGCGGCAGTTCGGCCAATTGCTTGGCCGGCCTGAAGCTCTCGAGAATCTCCAACACCGTTGGACCCGAATGCCAGGCAAGCGCAGGCGTGCGTTGCGCTACGCCGTCGCCATGGCGCGCCGCGATTGGGACGATGGTGACGGCCGAAAAACCGAGCGCCGCCAGTTCGCCCGCGACCGCCGCTTTAATCTCGGCAAACCGGCTCTGCGCGTAGCCGACGCGATCCATCTTGTTGACGACGACGGCCAGCTGGGAAAGTCCGAGGATACGCAGCAGATGAACGTGACGGCGGGTCTGCTCGCGCACGCCTTCAGCGGCGTCGATCACCAGGAGCGCGGCGTCCGCCTGCGCCGCGCCAGTGACCATGTTGCGTACGAATTCGGCATGGCCGGGCGCATCGATCAGCACGACGTCGCGCGAGGCGGTCCGCAGGCGGATCTGGCTGGTGTCGAGCGTGATGCCCTGGTCGCGCTCGGTCTGCAGGGCATCGAGCAAAAACGACCATTCGAAGGCTACGCCGCGCCGATCGCTGACGGCGTTGATGGTTTGCAATTTGCCTTCGGGCAAACTGCCGGTCTCGTGCAGCAGCCGGCCGATCAATGTCGACTTGCCATGATCGACGTGGCCGACAATGACGACGCGCAGCAGCGGCCGGTTCGGCGTCGGATGCCCCGGCAGGATCTTGTCGTTGGAAAGCATGTTCATGGCAGAGCAAATTCCGCTTTCACATCAAAGGTAACCGGTCACGCGCAGGCGCTCGAACGCATCCTCCGCCTCGTGATCCATCGCCCGGCCGGCGCGCTCGGGGATCCGGGTGGTCTCGAGCTCGGCGATGATGGCGTCGATGCTTGCCGCATCCGAAGCGTGCGGGAACGTGATGTCGGTGTCGCCGAGCGAGCGGTAGCGTTTGCCGTTGCGGGCGAGATAAAGCGCAATGATCGGCAGGCCCTCGCGCTTGGTGTAGTGCCAGATGTCGAGCTCGGTCCAATGCAGGATCGGATGGATGCGCGTGTGTGCGCCGGACGGCGGCGCGGCGTTGAAGTGATCCCAGAACTCCGGCGCCTGATCGCGCACGTCCCAACGCCCTTCGGCCCCGCGCAGCGAAAACACGCGCTCCTTGGCCCTGGTCGGCTCTTCGTCGCGGCGA
>JASHXZ010000669.1 GCA_030043285.1 Xanthobacteraceae bacterium
TCCTGTCCAGTTCGACGTGCAGTTGCGGTTCCGCAGCGGCGATGTCGGCTGGCGAACGCGCCTCGAGCAGCCGGTCGATGGAATCAACCGCGACTGTGACCGACTGGAAGGCTTTGAGCGCCTGCTCCTGCATGACGTCGAGCGAGCGCGCGATGCGCTCGTTGGCTAGCGCCTGTTTGTCCTGATAGCTGATCCAGCTCGCGACCAGAAACAGCGTCAGCGGCAGAATGAGCGCGGCGGCTGCAAGCAGGCGCAGCAAGCGAAGGGTGGCGGCCCGGGCCTGCGCATCCTTGGGGTGCAAGGCGACGCCTTCGAAGGCCGGCTGTTTCACCATGCTTGCTCCGACTTGCCAATATCCCCGTCCGGGCGACGCAGCCGGGGCGAAGCTAGCGAAACGGGCCAGCAAGGTGAAGCGATTCTCGCGAAGGATTCGCGCTCTTTTTCGGCCTCGAGTTCCAGCGGCTGCAGCACGCGCCGAGACCACAATTGACACGGCGGAATATCAAGGAACTTGCTGTTGCGTCCCGCCGGGCGCAGCCTACGCTAGGGTTCTAGGGCGGGCGCGGCGCGGCGCTCTTGCCGCGAAAGGCGGCGGAAGGTGGCCTCTAATATGTCAGCCGGAACAATGATGCGACTTGCGCGCAGACGGTTTTTAGAGCTTTCGGCTGCGACCGCTGCAGTGACGGTGCTGCCGCGCGCGGCGTTCGCGCAGGCCTATCCCGTCCGCCCAGCGCGGATCATCGTCGGTTTCCCGGCCGGCACGTCCTCTGACATTACGGCGCGCCTGATCGGGCAATGGCTCTCCGAGCGGCTGAGCGAGCAATTCGTCGTCGAGGACCGGCCCGGCGCCGGTACCAATATCGCCGCCGACGCGGTGGTGCATGCTGCGCCTGACGGTTACACGCTGCTCTGGGTGACGCAGACCAACGCCATCAACGCGTCGATCTACACCAATCTTAATTTCAACTTCATCCGCGACATCGCGCCGGTGGCCGGTGTCATTCGCGTGCCGGCGGTGGTCATGGTGCACCCATCGGTGCCGGCCGCGACCATCCCGGAATTCATTGCTTACGCCAAGGCGAACCCGGGCAAGATCAACATGTCGACGCCCGGGATCGGCAGCATCAACCACGTCGCCGGCGAGTTGTTCAAGATGATGGCCGGCGTCGATCTCGTGGCGGTGCATTATCGCTCAAGCCAGTTTCCCGACTTGCTCAGCGGCCAGGTGCAGGTGACGTTCAATCCACTGCCGTCATCGCTGGAATTCATCAAGTCCGGCAAGCTGCGGGCCCTCGCGGTGACGAGCACGACACGCCAGGCGGTGCTGCCCGATGTGCCGCCGGTGGCGCAATTCCTGCCCGGCTACGAGGCGACCGCGTGGTTCGGCATCGGCGCACCGAAGGCGACGCCGGCCGACATCGTCGAGAGGCTCAACCGGGAGATCAACGCAGGGCTGGCTGATGCCAAGCTCGAAGCGCGGTTGCACGACCTGGGCGGCGAGGAGTTTCCCGGCTCGCCGGCCGATTTCGCCAAGTTCATTGCCGCCGAAACAGAGAAGTGGGCCAAGGTCGTCCACTTCGCCGGCATCAAGCCGGAGTGACGCGTGAGCGAGTGCTCAAGTCTAGTGCAGGAAATGCTCAAGAACTGCCGTCGTGAGCACGTTTGCATATCGCAGGTATAGCGTGATCGCTCCTGCACTGATGACAGCCGGCAAAAGAGCGCCTTTCAGCAGCAATGGAGGCAGTTTTTCTCGTGGCCATCCGGGCGCCGTCTTCAGCCGGGGTCTGCGCACAAGTCCCACGATCGTGCCGATCATCATGCCGGGCGGCCCGCCCGCCAGGCCGCCCGCCACCATCGAACCGAACGCACTGCTTAGGCCGGGCCAGAGGCCGGCAAATACTGCCGACATTTCTCCGCTGGTTACCGCGAGCAGACAAAGGCCAAGCCCCGCGACCTGCAGCGCCCGAGCCGCAACCTGCTGCGACAAGGATTTCAACCACGGCAGCGGCATGGCCTCGGCGGCCAGGGGCAGCGATTGTAAGAGCCAGTAAAGGCTGACAATGCCATAGGCTCCGAACCTTACCGCAGCCTGATGACCCAGGCGGTTGTATTGGTTTCCGCTGAGCTGCAGCGCGGCTGACATGCTGTTCCATACATTCAGCGAAATCCAAGTAAAAAAACCAAGTACGAAGCCGATCTGCAATCCGCGCAGTGAATGCGCCCAGACCGGTCTGAAGAGTAAGCGGGCCTCGAAGCTCGATGAGCCGACCGAGTCGGCAACCTGGCTCCACTTCACCTTCCGCGGCTTGCCGTTCTTTGCCGGCGCCTGGATGGTGCGGCACGGCAGACTGCCGGCAATTTCACCGTTCAGGATCGCGGGAAATAGCTCTGCCGCGACCGTCACCTGACGCAGCGTGCCGTCCGGCAGTTGCACTTCCCAGCGCGGCGCCGGCGGTTTGTCCGTTGCCGGCTTTCCAGATGATGTGTTGGAGCCGGGTGCAGCGCTGATCGCAGGGGTAGGCGCGCCCTTTTGCACTGGCAGCGACTGACCGCGAGCCAGCAGAATTTCGCGCATGGCAATGAAGGCCTCATCGGACCAGGCTTGCCTGTCGTTTTCCTGGTATCGCAGCAACAGTTCGGGTGTCTCGGTATCGCGGAGGGTGCTTTTTATGCTGGCCACCAATTTGGGGTCCGGATTGCCCTTGACCGGGCTCGGTTCGGCCGCCCGTGCGGATTGACCTGCTGCGATCGCGGGCCCGCCACTGCTCTCCGATTCGATCCTGCGGATTGCCTGTTCGAGCGATTCAAGCTCGCGCCCGATCGTCGACTCACTCGGCGTCGGCGTCTGGCCGCGCAGTTGCGTGACCAGCGCGTTGCGGGCGCGCTCGTAGAGCGCACGACGCGCTGCGTCCGTATTCTGTGGGAGTTTAGCAACGGCGCGAGAAATGAGCGGGTAAAAATCCGCCATCGTTGGTGATCCTTATGTCACGGATCGTCCGTTTTCAGGGACATTCCATATGAGGAAATCTTTGACAGGATATTCGCATGACGGATCGTTGCCGTTTCGGCGTCGATGAGGTGTTCGCTACGGACAGTCGTTGGTCGTCGCGATCGGCGTTTCGGCGGCGCCATTCATTTGATGCTCAGTGGATATGAGACGCCGTGGAAGCGCACGGTGGCGCCCTTCAGGGCGTGTTCAGGCACTTCGAAAATCCACTTCGAATTGAGCGAAGCAGGTTGCCCGGGATCCACTGTTAAAGAATCAAAAGGTATCCACGTATTTTCCCTGCTCGCGTCGGCAATCCCAAATGCCGCATGATCGGCGCCCTTGCCGTCGACCAACAGAAGCTCGCTTGCCGGCAGCAGCGATTTTTTGTCGGCGTTCAGAACATTGAATTCGACGATCACGAATGTCTCGAGCGGCTTGAGGGGGATCGGCTGATACGACACCTTGGTTTCAATTGGTCCGCTGTACGTGTAGCCGCCTGCCGTCGTGGCGGCCATGTTGGCAGCATTGTTCATGCCGCTCAGTTGAATTTCGCGAAGTTGCTTCATTTGCGGCTTTTTGGTCGCGACCGTCCGCGCGATTTGAATTCCGAGCGCCTCATCGTTCTCGGACAAACCCTGTGTCGCCGGGCTCGGCGCCTTGGCGCAGCCGAAAGACACGAGGCATATACCGGCCATGACGGCAATGAGGCTCCCGAAGTTCATTGTACAATCCTCGTTCACTTTGCGATCTGAGCTGCGTCGTTACGACTGGCTCTGTATGAGCCAAGAAGCGTGCCGCGCGGCGATGGAGGGAATGGGCAGAAGCTGGATGGCCGAACGCAACGGAGCTGTTCTTGCGGATTACATCAAACGGTTTTTTATTTGCTGATCTCGGCAGCAAAAATAAGCGCCGCCAACAGAGCGGCAGTTTCTCCAACTATTGCTGGCGATTTTTGCGCGTAAATTGCAAGGAGACGGTGTTGGAAACGCAACGGCCGCGACCGCGATTAACCTCGCGCCAATTGCCAACCGAAGTGGTCCTAAAAACGTTTGGTCTTCATATGAAAAAATCAGCAATTGTTTGGTCATGTCTCTTGCCCCCGGCCACTCTCACCCCGCATCTCAATGACGACAAACTTTAACCATGAATTAGCCGTCCCGGCAACGCAAATCCGGTCCGCAGGGAGACAAATGCGTGTAGTATTCGGTGTTCTCTACTCGCCTTTGAGCGGCCAGCATTGGGGCGTCGATAGGCAAGGAAGTGGCTGAACTTAGAGCTGAATCTCCAATCCTGGATGAGATTTTTGTAGTTCATCAGGATGCGGGATAAAATGAAACAGCGACCGGGAGGAGAAATTCCATGATATCAGCGCTTAGGACGTTTTTTGTGCTCGGACTTGCCGCAATGGCGGCGATCGCGATCGGCGGCGGCGCAGCGCAGGCGCAAAGCGCGCCCGATCCGAACGCAGCCCCCAACCCGTATCACGTCGACGCTTCTTGGCATTTGCAGCTGCCCGAGGGCCGCAAGCTCGGCGCGCCGATCGGCGTCGAAATCGATCACAGTGACGGCAAGACGCTATGGCTGTTCGATCGTTGCGGCGGCGAGAGCTGCACCGGCTCGCCGCTTAATCCGATCTTCAAGCTCGATGCGCCCGGCAAGGTTTTGGTGAATTTCGGCGCCGGCACGGTCAACTGGCCGCACGGCTTTTATGTCGATCGCGACGGCAACGTCTGGGTGACGGACGGCAAGGCCGGCGGCGGCAAGGGCCACGACGTCATCAAGTTTTCGCCCGACGGCAAAGTGCTGATGACGCTCGGCAAGCCAGGCGAGCCCGGCAACGCGCCTGGCCAGTTCGACATGCCTTCCGACGTGGTTACCGCGCCGAACGGCGATATTTTCGTTGCCGACGGTCACGGCGTCTTCGAGGGCCACCTCACCAACGACCGCATCGTCAAGCTGAGCAAAGACGGCAAGTTCATCAAGGCGTGGGGCAAGCACGGCTCCGGCCCCGGCGAGTTCGACGTGCCGCACAGCCTGGCGTTTGATTCCGCCGGACGGCTCTATGTCGGCGATCGCTCCAATAGCCGCGTCCAGATCTTCGACCAGGACGGCAACTTCATCGCGCAGTGGCGGCAGTTCGGCCGGCCGTCGAGTGTCGCTATCGACAAGAACGACACGATCTACGTCGCCGATTCGCAGTCGGACGCCAAGACCAATCCGGGCTTCCAGCAAGGCATCCGCATCGGCAGTGTCAAGGACGGCAAAGTCACCGCCTTCATTCCGCTCACCGATGCAGCCGTTGGCGCCGCCGAGGAACTGACCGCCGACGATGCGGGCAACATCTACGCCGGCTTCACCGCGCCTGGAAAAGCCGCCGTGCGCAAGTATGTGAAATAGACAGGGTCGCACCGAAGAGGACCACCTCCTCGTCATGCGCGGGCTTG
>JASHXZ010000670.1 GCA_030043285.1 Xanthobacteraceae bacterium
CCACATCATTCCGCGCCGGACAGGCGTCGCGCTCAAACCGCCGGCAAGCTTCAAGGAAAATCCCGCCGTGCTGTCGGATCAGGCGCTAAAGTTGGCAGCCGCGCTCAAAACCTAAAGCTCGCGGCAAAGACCTGCGCGCAGCAGGTTTGCCCCGCGATGACCGCTAACGCCCGCGCGAAACGCGCTCGATTTCGGCACGCACCAATCGTTCGACCAGGCCGGGCAGGTTCTCGTCGAGCCAACCTTTGAGCATCGGCCGGAGCATTTCGCGCACCAGATCTTCCAGCGTCCGCGCGTTCTGCACCAGAACGGTCTGCGCCAGTGAGTTGAAGGCGGAATCGACCGCCGACTTGGTCGAAGCCGAGATCAGATGCGCCTCCAGCTCGGCGTGGACCGGCGGCGCAGCACGCTCGATCGCGTCGTCGAACCCTACATCGGAGCCGCCGTCGATGGTGCGAAATTGCGGTGGCGACGCTGACGACGCCCGCGGCGCCGGAGCCGGCGGCGGCGCCGCCATTGATTCTGTCAATTCAAGAATGTCGGGCGGCTCGGCATCGACGCCGCTCTCCTCAAGCTCTTCGGGTGCCGCTAGAGCAGCCGAACTGGGTTCGGCCGCTGGCGCGGGCGGCGGCGCCTCTGGCATACGCGGCGGCGGTGTCACCGGCCGCGGCACCGGCGATGGCGCCACTGCCGCCTTGGCTCCATCCGCGGCCGGTTGAGTCGATTTGGTTGCATCGTCGTCGGCAATGATCCGGCGAATGGAGGCCAGGATCTCCTCCATCGACGGTTCTTGCGCTCTCGCCGGCTGCGTCATGCCCGCATCCCCGCTGCCTGCTCCTTGCTCTCACGCCGAAACGTGCCGCCGCAAGGCCACTGCCCGCCCGTTTGCCGACCCGCGCCACCCTTGCGCAGCCGGCGAATCATGGAACGTAACTATGCAATGGCGTGACTGAGTTGTCTGCAACTATGTCAACGCCGTGGCATGGACGCCAAGCAAACGGTTGATAGCGCCGTGGCGACACCGTTACCGACCGTCGGGCGAACGCACGCCGACCCAGGCATCGCGCACCTGTTGATAATGGACCTGCGGGTCGTAGATCGCCACATTGAGATTGAGGTGCTGCAACGACAGACCGCCGACCGCCGCCAGCAACGTGTATGATGCCACGACCCGGTCGTGCTCGGCGGTCACGAGCGCCACACGCGCGTTCACCAGCTCCTGCTGGGCGTTGAGCACGTCGAGCGTGGTGCGCTCGCCGGCGCGGGCCTGATCGCGCACGCCGTTGAGCGCGATGGCTGCGGCGTTGACTTGCGCCGTCGTCGCTTCGATCTGGGCCCTCGCCGCATCGAGCTGGCCCCAGCTCTGCACCACGGTGGCGCGTGCCTGATCGCGGGTGACGTCGAGGTTGAGCCGCTGCTGGCCCAGCGTCTCCTTCGATTGCCGGATCGCCGAATACTCGGCGCCGCCCTGATAGATCGGCACCGTCAGCGTGCCGGCGACCGAGGCCAGGAACTGATGCGGGACGTTGTAGGTCGCGTACCAGTTTTCCGCTGCGCCGGCAGTCAAAGTGAGGTTGGGATAGAGCGCGCCTTCGTTGATCTTGACCGCGAGCTCGGCGATGTCGATGCCGTACATGGCGGCGAGCACCGAGGGACTCTGCTGTTCGCCCGCGCCGATCGCGGCGGGAAGCGTCCGCGGCACGAAATGATCGACCGGCGTGCCGCGCGCCAGGTGACCTGCCGCCACGCCGATCACGCGGACGTAATTAGCCTGCGACGTCACGTAATTCGACTGCGCGCCAAGGAGCGACGAGCGTCCGGCGGCGAGCCGCGATTCGGCCTGCGCCACGTCGGTGCGCGTCACTTCGCCGACGCTGGCGCGATCGCGCGTCTGCTTGAGCTGCTCGGTCAACACTTCGACGTTGCGGCGGTTGAGTTCGAGGATTGCAGCGTCCCGCAGCAGGTTCATGTAGGCGGTGGCGGCGTCGAGCAGCACCTGTTGTTCGGTCACTCGCAGCGTTTCGCGCGCGCCCATGACCTGGCTTTCCGCCTGGCGCACGCGGTTGCCGGTCTGCAGCCCGTTATACAAGGTCTGTGTCGCCGCGGCGCCGACGCCGCGTGACACAAACGGCGTGTTGACGTTGGAGGTGCTGGTGACGCTGCCGCTGGAATTAAAACTCGTGCCCTGGACACTGGTGAAGTTATCGCCGCCATTGGCGGTGATGCTGAGCTTCGGCCGATAGCCCGACAGGGCCTGCGGCACGTTCTCGTCCATGGCACGCAAAGCCGCACGCTGCGCGTTGAGCGACGGATTGTTCTGGTAGGCCTGAACCAGCGCCCATTCGAGCGTATCGGCGGTCGCCGCAGTCATGGCGAACGCCAAGGCGGCACCGGTCAGGGCCAAGCTGGCACCCATCCGGATCAACGCCCCCACCCGGCTCAAACGCATGACTTTCGACAACTCCCCCAGACAAGCGCTGGACCGCACGCCACCCCTCGCCGCTGCGAGCACAGCGGAGCCGAACACCCGACATTAGGCGGCACCGGCGCACGGCGGAACCCCTGCAGGCGGCGTTCGTCACAGAATTCCGGCCATTGGCGCATATGCGCCACAGGTCGCTGCGACGTGCTACACGGCTCGCCGCGCAGCAACGCTCGAAATGGACCGGTCGGCGCTAAAAGACGAAGGCTGGCGCCGCGGCAAATCCCGGCAACAGCGGTGCTGCGGCGTCAAAAATCGCGCGGCCGACCAGGCGCCCTTCGGCGAGCCGAAAGATCATACCCTTGGCGCCCGGGCTGCGACCGAACATGCAGACCAGACGGCCATCCGGCTTGAGTTGTCGGCCGAGCGCGTCAGGCACGATTTCGGTCGCGCCATTGAGCAGGATGAGATCGTAGGGTGCGGCGGCAGGCCAGCCTTCAGGCAGTCGTCCGCTGACTA
>JASHXZ010000671.1 GCA_030043285.1 Xanthobacteraceae bacterium
CTGCATCGAGCCCGGTCTGCAAGAGCACGTTGACCTTCCGGTCGCGCAGCCAGTCGGCGCGGATCACGCGGAACACCGTCCAGGGCATGCTCAGCGCCTCGACTTCGCCGCGCTCCATGGCGACGAGACCGTCGCCCGAGCCTTTGTAGCCGGTGACGAGCTTGAACTTAAAGCCAAGCAGCCGCTTGAGCATGGTCCAGCGCAACTGCCCCGAACTGCCGGTCGAGCAGACGATCAGCGGCTTGGTGTTGGCGTCCTCGATCGTCTTCACCGCGACTTTATGCCAGGCGAACAGCACCGCGTTGTTGGCGATGATCCGGCCGATCCAGTTCATCTTGGTGACATCGGCCTTGAGTTCCGGCAGCTTAAAGAGCTGCGTTTCGAAGATCGACTGGTCGAGCATGCCGATTGTGGTGCCGTCGCGTGGCGCCAGATTGTAAAGCTGGTTAGCCGCCAGAATGCCGCCGGCGCCCGGCATGTTCCGCACGACGACATTCGGGTCGCCCGCCAGATGCGCGCCGATGTGGCGGGCGACGAGCCGGCTCAGCGCGTCGTAGCTGTCGGCGCCGACGCTCGACGACACGATGATTTCGAGCGTCTTGCCGCGATAGAAATCATCGGTTCGTGCCGGAGCGGACGTCAGCGCGATCGCAAACAGCGCCGCGGCGAAGCCGATCGGGCCCCTACGCATCGGTGTGCGCCGGCTCTATTCGGCTGCCTCTCGGCCTTCCTCCTCGGCGATGGCGCGCGCCTCGACGGCGTCGATCTCGGCCTGATCGAGTTTCACCAGGATGTTGGCTTTGTGCTCGATCTTGCCGGCGTCGTCGTCCGGGCCGAGCAGCGGATAGGCGTCGCCGCCGCGGTCGCGCAACGGCGGCGCATGCGATTCGAAGATCACCGCGGTTTCCTTGCCGCGGTTCCAGGCCCAGTGCACCTTGTTGCGCGGGATGCGCATGACGTCGCCTTGCCGGCAGCGGTAGCCGCGGCCGTCGACGAAGAAATACATTTCGCCTGAAACGATGTAGTTGATCTGCTCGCAATCGTGCATGTGCGGGCTGGTGTGGTAGCCTGCGGCCCGCTCGGCGAACATGATGCTGGTATCGGTGCCGTGCACCTTCTGCGCCCGGATCACCGAATTGCCGACGGCAGCCATGGCGACGCGCTCGGTCATCTTCACGTCGCGCCTGTTGATCCGATAGTTCGGCTTGTCGGTCATGATCGTTTCCTCCGCTATTGTTCTGGCGTGTTTTCGGCAATGTTGCGCAGATTATCGCCGCCGTTACGTCGCGGCAATCGGCGCTGCTCGCAAGCTTGCGTAGGCGCAAGCGCTCGAACACAATCCACCTGAAGTTCGCCGCCCTCGCCGGAGCCGATCTTGGCCATTGACGCTGACGCGGCACCAGCCTCTAAACCTGAACGACGCATCGAAGAGGCAAACATGACGCACGAACAAGAAACCGATCCATTCCGGCTGTTCCCCTACCAGGCGATCGTCGACCGCCCGCCGGTCAAATGGCCGAACGGCGCGCGCGTCGCCGTGTGGGTGATCCCGAACGTCGAGCATTTTCACATCGAGATCGGCAATCCGGAGATCGGCAACCCGGCGCCCGACATCCGCAACCATTCGCGCCGCGATTACGGCAATCGCGTCGGGGTGTGGCGGATCATGGAGGTGCTGACCCGGCATGGTGTGCGCGGCACGGTCGCGCTTAACGCCGAGGCCGGCCGCTTCTATCCGCGCATCATGGAGGAAATGACGCGGTTGAATTGGGAGTTGATGGGCCACGGCCTGACCAATTCGGTGCTGCTGACCGGCCTGTCGAAGGAGCGCGAGACCGCGGTCATCGTCGAAACGCGCGCGGTGATCAAGCAATGGGGGCAAAAAATGCGCGGCTGGCTCGGCCCGGGCCTGACCGAGACTTGGCACACGCTCGATCTTCTGCGCGAGCAGGGCGTCGATTACGTCTGCGACTGGGTCAACGACGACCTGCCGTACCGCATGAACAACGGGCTCTATTCGATCCCCTATTCGATCGAGCTCAACGACATGCCGCTGTTCAACAACCCGAGCATCGCTATCGACGAATTCTACCGCCGCATCTGCGAGACCTTCGACGTGCTGTACGAGGAGGGCGCCCGCAACGGCCGGGCGATGGCGATTGCGCTGCATCCGTTCCTGATCGGCGCACCGCACCGCATCCGCACGCTCGACCGCGCGCTCAGCTACATTGCGGCGCACGGCAGCGTCTGGTTCGCGACGGGATCGGAGATCATCGACGCCTATCGCGCCCAGGTGCCGTCGTCCTGACCTGCCGGCCGCTAATGACTGAGCTACGGCGTGGGTTCGTCCCGCGGGTCGCGGGCTTTGCGGATGCGCTCGCTATAAACCGCTGCGGTCAGCCCCAACAGATCCCACCGCGTCAGATAGGCGAGCAGAAACGGATGGCAGCCGTGCTCGAACAGCCATGCCACGTCACCGGCCAGTAGCGCCTTGCGCTCGTCTTCGGTGAGATCGCGCGGGCCGATGGCGGCGGCCGGATCGGTCCGCAGCGCCTCACGGAATGCGCGGTCATGCAGCGCGTCGCGGCACAGCCTGTTGACAGCATAGACGCTCATTGTCCGTGCCGCTCCTCAATCCCAGCGCCAGGCGCCGTAGGAGTGGCCGTGGTCGAGCTGCGGCTCGATGAAGCGCGGCTTACGCTTGCCGATGGTGCCGAGCATGGCGATCCAGTTGAGCAATTCGCCGCCGATATTGCCGGCGCGCGCCATGCGCACGGCGGTCGCTTCTTCGAGTAGGTCGTTGACCTTGCCGTGCTGCAACAGGTGCTGCACCCGCTTGGTCCATTCCGGGTCCGGCGTTCCGGCGCGCTGACCGTGCGGGATTTTCGGCCCACCGATCTCGAGCGAGAAGCTGCCGCTCGCCAACACCGCCACCCGCATGCGTTCCGGCCAGTCCTTGATCGCATCGCGCACCATCTCGCCGAGCGCGTAGCAGCGCCGTGCACCGGGCAATGGCGGCGCCAAGCCATTGATGAAGATCGGCACGATCGGGATTGTCATGTGCGGGGTGAGAAAATGCAGCGGCACCATGATCGAGTGATCGACGTCGAAATCCTGCGACAGCGACAGGTCGAAGCCGCGAGCGATGCCGCTGCCGCGTAGGTGCCCGGCGAATGGCGCATGGCCATGCACCCGGTAATGCGGCATTGCGGTCTGGTCGTTAGGCCCTTCGGTGGCATCGGTGACGCCAACCAAAAAGGTCGGCAGGTTGTCGAAGAAGAACGTGTTGAAATGATCGCTATCGAACACAACCAGCACGTCCGGAGCGACCGCGGCGACGTGCTTGGCGACCTCTGCGTATAGCCGCGCCACCTCGCAGTTCGGACCCTCGCGCGCCACCAGCGCCGGAAACGCGGGCGCATGCGGCACCCCGAAGGCGGCGACGATTTCGGCCATGGCGTCGTCCTGATCTTCCAGCGCGCGGTGTTTACGCGTCGCCGTTGCGCAAGAGAAAATAGCCCACGGCCCGGACAGGCGGAACGGTGCGAATGCCGCACGCGTTGCCGACAATATTCCTAGTTCATTCCCGGCCGCACGGCGCCGTTCGCCAGTGCGGTCAGCCCAAAGGCCCGATGGCAGGCCTACAATTCAGGGCACCTGGCCCCGGGATCGTTTCGTTTTTGATCGCAATGACGCGAGCACAACCGCGACCGTGCCGGAGGCACGGTCGGCGATTGCGCTCTGTCAAATTGCGGTGCTGCTACGCTTAGGAACGGGAATCGAGCGACAGCCCGATGCTGAACGCCTTCTGCCGGGTGGCGCCTTCCGTCCGCTTCAATTTTTTGGCGATCCTGGACGCGGGAGTTTTCCGCTTCGCCATGGATTTCAGGTCACGGACTTCGCCCGAAGTCCACGCACGCCGTTTCTTTGCTCGCTTAGCCATAGAACCTCCCTTGCAAATGCAGGCAGTTTGTATCCCTTGCGGGGGTGAAAGAAAAGCAGAAA
The DNA here is from genome assembly GCA_030043285.1 of Xanthobacteraceae bacterium. GTDB lineage: Bacteria > Pseudomonadota > Alphaproteobacteria > Rhizobiales > Xanthobacteraceae > BOG-931. Next base: position 4,006 of record JASHXZ010000671.1, read on the forward strand.
GACAGGATGGAGAACATGTTCGATAGATCAAACCATCCGCCGCAACGTGTTAGGTTCTCCTTAACAAGATATGCCGGAGGAAGCAAATAATTCTTTTTGTGCTTTTTTGACTGATTTTGCCGCAATGCAAACCGGCGCTCGGCCCTCGCCATCAAGGCCCAACATCAGATAACAAGCTGGCGTGCTCCAACCGGAGCGCGGCGTTGCGCCAGCTTTGTTGCCGATTTTGACGATCCATAAGCTCGGCGGGCCGCCAAACACGACGCCCGAGCGCCCATCGACGTGCGGTGTTTGGTGACCAAAAACTGTTGATCGCGCGGCAGGGGGGAGCGCGAAACGGTGCAAAAAGTCCACGCAGCGGTGGAAAACTCCACCCGAATCCGGTCCGGCGACACGGAAAGCGGCACTTTGAGCCCGAATCCTGCCCGGAAACTGCAGCGACCGCCGAAGCCTGCGGATGCGCAGGCGCTGTCGTGCGTCATAACGATTGTGCAACGTCCGCCCCCTATGCTGGAAGCTGAAGGAGCGGACGAATGCTGATCTTTCTTTTGAGTTGCCTGTTTGGCGCGGTCTGCGCCGTAGGGGTGTGGACGGCCATTACGGCGCATACAACGATCGACGACATCGTCAAGCGCGGCGGCACGCCGTTCCCGCCCGGAGAACCTTGAGCGCCTGAAGCCAAACATGCGGATCGTCCGCGTTCTCGTTTTGGCCGCAGCGCTGCCGTGCGCAGCCGCGGCCGTCGCTGCCGCGCAGACTCCCATCTCCGGCTGTCATGGCGTCCTCAAGCGGCGCGACGTAGCTGAATTGTTGTTCGGCCGCGACGTCGGCCGCCGTCTCGGCGTCGGCGAAGCGGCCTGGCGGGGTTTCGTGGCGCGCGAGATCACGCCGCGCTTTCCGGACGGCCTGACCGTCACCGATGCGTTCGGGCAATGGCGCGATCCCGTCAGCGGGCGCATCGTGCGCGAGCCGAGCAAGCGGGTCGAGATCGTGTTGCCGGGCAGGGCCGACGACAATGCGCGCCTCGATGCCGTCGTGTCCGCCTACAAACGGCAATTCCGCCAGCGCTCCGTCGGGCTGATCGTGCAGGCGGCCTGCGTGTCATTCTAGCGCGAAGGCGGGATCTATTTGGACGCCTCGGGTCGATCGTAATCCCTCAAGGACTTGAATCCCTCAAGGACTTGCATCCGCGCAACGCCGTTCCTAATTTCTTCTTAGCCGGCGTCGATACCGGTTAGCCGGCGTCGATACCGGGGAGCGGCCTTAAATGAGCGGTTGCGTCGATGAACTCAAGCTGGTCGCGCTCGACCGCGACGATATCGCGGTCGTCTCCGCGCACGTGCAGGATGCCCTGTTACGGGTCGGCGATATTCTGTGGCAGCCGCACGAGCACCGCTTCGTCATGGTGCTCAACCGCTTCGACTGGATCGCCGCAGCGGACGCCAAGCCCGACGACGGCCGGAAGCCGGATTACCGGCGCTGCCGGACCGCGCTGCGTTTCGAGCGGGTGCTCAACTGCAAATGCCGGGGTATCGATCAATCCGACAAGGAGGCGCGGCTCAATCTGCTCGCCGTGGAATTTAGCGAAGAGGCCCCACCGGCCGGCGCTGTGACGCTGACGTTCTCGGGCGGCGGCGTCATGCGTCTCGAAGTGGAGTGCCTGGAGGTCGAGCTGGCCGACCTGGGCGAGGTCTACGCCGCTCGCGCGTGCCCCAATCACTTTTCGCCCAACTCGACCGTGGCATAATTCTAGAGCTGATCGAAGTGTGCCGGTGGGGTCGCGGCGCAGTGGGGATGTGTTACGCGGCCTGCGGCCGGTGCCGCGGCGAGGCGGAGAACAGCTTCATCAGCACCACGATGGTTGCCAGCGTCGCGGCGTAGACGATGAGCTGCATCGCGGTGGGCTGATCGACGTAGCCGATCAGCGTGTGCAGCGCGCGACCCAAAAGGCTCGAATCGCTCAGCAGCCACGACGTATCCCATACCGTCTCGTCGAGCGAGGTCACGATGGCGGCTTGCTGCAGGAACGCGATCGCCTGTGCGGCGAGGCCGGCGGCCAGGAACGCGATCAGGGTTGAGGTGACGCCGAACAGATAGCGTGTCGGAATGGTCACCAGCCCCAGATAGGTGGCCAGGCACACCAGCGAGCCGAGAACGAGGCCGATGCAGCCGCCGAACGCCATGCCCCAGCTGGCGCCGCCCTGTGCGGCTGCGACGCCGTAGAGAAACAGCACCACTTCGGAGCCCTCGCGCAACACCGCGATCGCCACCACGACGGCGAGCGCAGCCAGCGATTTGGAGCCGGCCACCACCGCCTCACCGGCTGCTTTGAGCTCGGCGGCGAGCTCGCGGCCGTGCCGCGCCATCCACACGTTGTGCCAGGTCAGCATGATGACGGCGAAGCTCAAAATGCCGGCATTGAACACTTCCTGGCCGCTGCCGCCGAAGAGCTGCGACAGCCCGCCGGTAAAGAGCGCCACCACGCAAGCGCCGATCACGCCGGCAGCGACGCCGGCAGACACCCACAGGCCGCGCCCGGGGACACCTGCCGTCACCGCCATGATGATGCCGACGATCAGGCCGGCCTCGAACACCTCGCGAAAGACGATCAACAACGCGGCAAGCACTGGGGCCTCACGGCATGACGGTCATGGCACCACCAGGTAGCCCTGGGTGGCATGGTGAAAATCGTCGTAAAAATTATAGCGGCCGGGCTGCAGCGGACGCACATAAACCACCGCCTCGGTACCGACCGGCACGATCTTCTCGAAATGCAGATCGCCGCTCTCGAATTCCGACACGATGGGGTTGAGATTTTTCACGTGGATCGCGATCGGCTTGCCGGCGGGGGCGTGCAGCTCGGCCGGTTCGAATTGATGATCCTTGAGGGTGATCGACAGATTGGTGGTATCGTCGGCACGGGTGGGCTCGGCGCGACAGATCGCGGCCACGGCCAGCAAGGCCGCAAAGCCGACAGCGATCCTCACCGGTGCACCTTCGCTCATGCGCCGAAATGGTCCTTGCGGCTGCGATTGATCGTAAGGACTTAAGCAACTAAGGACTTGGGCAACCTCAGACTTTTTGTCAATCTAAAAGCCCAATATTAGAATTGTTATAATATCAAAGTGTGGTAGCTCATCGGCGCTGCAGCACCAAGGTTCTAGAGATGGCGATACGTCTCGATACGCGTTCCGGCGACTTTGCTCGAAAATTTCGCGCCTTTCTCGATACCAAGCGCGAAACCGCGGCCGACGTCGAGACGACGGCGCGCGCAATCCTCGCCGATGTGGCGGCGCGCGGCGACCAGTCGCTGAAGGACTATACCAAAAAATTCGACGGCCTCGATCTCGACCGGGTCGGCCTGAAAGTGTCGAGCGATGACATCGCCGTCGCCACCAAGGCCTGCGGACGCGAGGAGCTCGCGGCGCTGCAATTGGCGCGCGACCGCATCGAGGCCTATCACTGCCGCCAGCTGCCGCGTGACGACCGCTTCACTGACGCGCTCGGCGTCGAGCTCGGCTCGCGCTGGACGGCGATCGAGGCAGTCGGGCTCTACGTGCCGGGCGGCACTGCGGCCTATCCGTCTTCGGTGCTGATGAACGCGGTGCCCGCCAAGGTCGCCGGGGTGCCGCGCCTCGCCATGGTGGTGCCGGCGCCACGCGGCGAACTCAATCCGCTGGTGCTGGCGGCGGCGCATCTTGCCGGCGTCGATGAAATCTTTCGTATCGGCGGCGCGCAAGCGGTCGCCGCCCTGGCGTACGGCACTGCGAGCATCGCGCCGGTTGCGAAGATTGTCGGGCCCGGCAATGCCTACGTGGCCGCCGCCAAGCGCCTGGTATTCGGCAAAGTCGGCATCGACATGATCGCCGGCCCTTCCGAGGTGCTGATCATCGCTGACGGCGACGCGAACCCCTCGTGGATCGCCGCCGACCTTCTGGCGCAGGCCGAACACGACGAAAGCGCGCAGGCGATCCTGATTACCGACAGCGCCGCTCTTGCCGAGGCGGTCGAGCGCGCCGTCGCAAGCGAGCTGGCGCAACTGTCGCGCCGCGAGGTCGCGGCCGCATCGTGGCGCGACTTCGGCGCCATGATCATCGTCGGCGATCTCGACGAGGCGGTGGCGCTGACTGACGCCATCGCACCCGAGCATTTGGAAATTGCCACCGCCGATGCCGAAGACTTGGCGCGGCGCATCCGCAATGCCGGCGCGATATTCATCGGCGCATA
>JASHXZ010000672.1 GCA_030043285.1 Xanthobacteraceae bacterium
GCCGACTTTAGCAAATTTTCCCCATATCCCTGCCGGGTGCTGTTTGTCGGAATATTGTACGCGCTCGGATCGTTCCTCTTTCTGTACAAAGGGTTTTCCCGTTGGGAGAACCGTTTCCTCAATCTCGCTGGCGCTTTTGCGGTGGGGGTCGCCATGTTTCCCATGTTACCCCAGCCAGGGTATTTCCCCATTTTGGACGGCCTGCATCTGCATTACACGTTTGCGCTGCTACTCTTCGCTTGCATGGCCTGCACGGTCATTTTTTGCTATAGGGCAACATTGCGATGGGTCGCGGATCCGAATCGTCGCGCGCTCTACCGAATGGTCTACCGCGTGATCGCCGGGTTCATGGTGCTCTTTCCGCTGGTAGCCCTCGTGCTTAACGAACTTTCTGGTGGTCACAGGTACGTCTACTGGGCCGAACTCGCTGGAATCTGGACGTTCTCGGCATACTGGTTCGTCAAGAGCCTTGAGTTGAGCCAGTCGGAAGGAGAGCTGAAAGCGCTCCTTGCAAATCTGCCGGCGCCGCCGCGGCCCTGACCATTACCGGCCGTTTCGCGCAGACGTGATTCGGGATTCGCAGCGACCCGCGCGAGCGAAGACCGTCGCCTTCTGGAAAAGCCGAGAGGAAACGGATAAAAGGCGATGGTCTTCGTTTCGCTCAACGCCGGCGCGACTGGAGCACGTCGTGGCGAATAAGCAGCACACCTATTCGATCCGTCTCGACTGGACCGGCAATCGGGGCTCCGGCACCTCGTCGTATGGCGCCTATTCGCGGGCGCATGAACTCACCGCGCCCGGCAAGGCAGCGATTGCCGGCTCATCAGATCCGGCGTTCCGAGGCGACGCGGCGCGGTGGAATCCCGAAGAGCTTCTCCTCGCCGCGCTCGCCGCCTGCCATCAGCTTTGGTATTTGCATCTTTGCGCGGACGCGGACATCGTGGTCCTGGATTACAGCGACAGCCCCTCTGGGCTTATGATCGAACAGCCCGACGGCGCCGGGCAGTTCGAAGCCGTGACGCTGCGGCCGCATGCGCGGCTTGCCGCCGGTTCTGACGAACAACGCGCCCGCCGCCTGCACGACGCCGCGGCCGAGAAATGCGCCATCGCCCGCTCCATGGCGTTCAAGGTCGATCACCAACCGACCTTCGAGATTGCCAGTAGCCCATAGGATCGGTTGAGCGCGGGCGAAACCGGTCATCGAAAGCGGACGGCCGGCTTAGCGGCCGCCGGAAGCAACCGTCGCCATGTTCGCCTGGTCGATCAATGCGCGCAAAGGCGGCGCAATCGAGAGCGCCTGTGCGTCGAGGAACTGCAACAGCCGCCGTTCCGCCGACGACAGCGCGCCGTTGCGCGTGAGATGCGCGATGACCCAGTCGGCCTCAGAAGCGGTGATATTTTTTCTTTCGCTGAGCAAAGTCCTGTCGTCGGCGTCTTGCCGGGCCAGGTCGGCCTCGACCGCCTGCGCCGGCGACTCGAGAACTTTTAAGAAGGACTCGCCGGCCGGGGCGCGATGGAGCATCCGCGACCAAAAGCTCGTCAAGCTGTCTTTCTCGTCGAGCCATTTTTCGAAGTGCAGCGCCTCGGCGGCATTGGGAACGTGAAGATTGACCGCCATCAGATAGTTGCCGATCGCGCGCGCGAACAGGTCGTCGAATGCGGGGTCGGCGCGCGATGTGGCATGGGCGATTTCGAAGAGGACTTCCGCCTCGTCGCGCGTTACGTGACCGGGGGTGCCGGTTTTAGCCGCATAGAGTACGGCACGTAGCGCCTCGACATCGCCGCTGGTCACGACGCCCGGCGGATGATCTTCGCCGGTGATTGCATCTCGCCGGCCTTTGATGATCGCAGTCTTGATCTCGTTCAAGGCGAACGCCGACAGCGATGCCGGAACGCCGAGCGCGTGCGTCATCACGTCGATGAGCATCGCGAATTCGGTCCTTGAAGAGATGCCGCCGTTGTCGGCGAGGCGCGCCGTGAGCCAATCGGCCTTGTCCTGCGGGATGTAATCGGCAGGATGGTTCTGGTGAACCATATAGTCGCTCAACGCGTCGCAAAACACGGCTGTCCATTCCGGGCAGGGCTGGCGCCCGGCCTTTCGCGCCGTGCTGAAGACGAGATCCATGTCGGATGGCGTCAACTGATCGTGGCAGTATATGGCTCGGCGCACCTGCAGCGCGGCCTCGGGGCCGACGCCCGCCTCATCGCGCGACGCGACCAGGGCGGCGGGACTATCAGGACTGGGCATGGCACAACCTTATCAGTTTCAGCTCGGCAGCTTCGGCCCATGAAGCCAGATTCACCTAAAGAATCCGTAAGTGCCGGCGATCAGGGCCGACTTACGGCTCCTGAGCGGACCGCTTCTCTCCCGAGTTATGGTGCCGCGTCGGCGATCCCGCGCAGGGTTTTGCTTCGCCCGACGATCCTGCGCGCTAGCTCTGCCCCGACAGGTCTTCGTGCAGATAGACCGGCTCGAACCCGGCCTGCTCGCTCAGCCGCCGCCAGTTTAGAATATTGAGCCTGCCGGCGCGAAGGTGAGCGCAGTTCTCGTTGCGCAGCATCTGCGTTGCACGATTGACGGTGGCGATGGAGAGGCCGACGACCTGCCCGATCTGGGTTTGGCTCAGCGGCAAAGCGCACGACCAACCGGATGCCAGTCCAAGGATGCGCGCGCGCGTAAATTGCTCGCAGAACAGATTGGCGACGCGACCGGCGGCGCTGCGGGTGCTGTTTCGGGTGATGCCCTGACGGAAAATAGCCGCGTCCATCAAGGTGTGTCGCCACAACGCAATCGCGGCGGACGGCGTTCGTTTCAGCAGCGACAGAATCTCGGTGTGGCGGATCAACGCGATTTGGGCGTCATTGAGCGCGCAAAGCGAGTGATCCATGATGCCGAGAAAGAGCGACTGCAGGTCCGGCAGGTCGCCGGCAAGATGCAGCGACAGATATTGGCGGTCGCCGCCGCCGGTCGTGTGGTATCGCGCCAGCGTACCGCTGATGACCATCACGGACACGTCCGGACGGTCGCCTTGGCGAACGATGTCCTCGTCACGCGTGGCCGCACTCACGCGGGGGTGCAACTTTCGGAACGCCCGCTCGTCCCTGACCGAGAGCGTTGAATGCCGCCCCAATGTGCGCACCAGCAGGTCCACCGCCTGCACCGGTGTCGGATGAGCGGTGTGTTTGGCCATCGAGCCTCTAACGATCTGGCGGCCAATCCGTTCAGGCCGGCCGCTCCCGATTTTATCAAGTGATAAAACCGCCCCCCTGGAGAGGCTCTATGGTGCGGCTCAACCGTCCGACCCGGTAGCGCGGCGGCGGGCCGTAAGGAGTGACACAGTTGCCGATCAGACCGTTTCTCGCCGGTCAGGCGTTTCAGCCTGAGCTCATCCAGCAGATGTCGACCGCCTTCGTCCGGATTTGCGAGGCGCTTCGGCTAGAACCGATCGATGATGCCGCGACCCGACTGGTGGCGAAAACCATCATCGGATTGGCCGAGCGCGGCATTAAGGACGCCGAGACTTTATTCGAAATGACAAGGCAGGAGTTTGAGATAAAGTAGTTCGCCGCCAACGGCGAAAGCCGCCGCCCTTAACTATTATGGTCATGAATTCGGGGTTGGCGGGCCTTCGCCTGCGCCCCTGGATGGCGGCGCCGCGACGAAGGCGCGCACCGCGGCGTCCGGCATTCGCTTGCGCCATTTCGGGCTTTCGCCCTACTATCGGCGCCACAAGCAGAACAAGAAGACGATCGCCAAAAGTCATTAATCGCAGCTCTTGAATCGCAGCTCTTGGGAGGGCTCCTCATGTCAAAGCGAATGATCGCGGCTTTTGCCGCACTGGCTGTTTCGGCAGCCGCCACCGGCGCCGCGTCGGCGCAGGATGTGAAGATCGGCCTGATCCTGCCCTATACGGGCCCGGGCGCCGAACTGTCCCCGAATATGGATAAAGCGATCGATCTTTATCAGAAGCTCAATGCGGCGGAGATAAAGCCCTTTAAGCTCACGATCATCAAGCGCGACTCCAAGGCGCCAAACGGCGCCGCCGCCAAGATCGATACCCAGGAATTGCTCACCCAGGAGAAGG
>JASHXZ010000673.1 GCA_030043285.1 Xanthobacteraceae bacterium
AGGATGTAGGCCGAGGAGCCGGGGCCTCGCCCTTCGAGGCTCGCTTCGCTCGCACCTCAGGGTGAGGAAGTAGGTTTTTTGCGCGCATCCTGGATGAGCTGCCAGACCGCGCTCGGCGTCAGCGGCAGGTCGCGTGGCTCGACGCCGAATGAACTGAGCGCGTCGGCGACCGCATTGGCGATCACACCGCCGACCGAGATGATGCCGCCTTCGCCGGCACCCTTGGCGCCAAGCGGGTTGATGGGCGAGGGATGCGACTCCATCATGAAGCCGCGGATGTTGGGAAAGTCGCTCGCCGTCGGCACCAGATAATCGGCCAGCGAGCCGGTGAGCAGCTGGCCGTTGTCGTCGTAAACGAGATGCTCCAGAAACGTGCCGCCGAGTCCCTGCACCGCCGCGCCAACCAGCTGGCCCTTCAGCGTCAGCGGGTTGATCATGCGCCCGCAATTCTCCACCGCGACATAATCGACCAGCGCGACGTGCCCGGTCCTGGCGTCGACCGCCACGTGCGCGGCGTGCGCGCCGTATGACCAGGTGTGCTTGTGATTGTGGAAGGCGCCCTCGGCCGAAAGTGGCTCCTTCGCCAGCTCGGCCCACGCAATCGATTTGCCGTCGGGGGATTTGGCGCCCTCATCGGCGAGCACGACCTGATCGGCGCCGCAGTTGAGCCGCCGCGCCGCTTCGGCGCGCATCAGCTCGCGCAGCTTTTTGGCGGCGTCGAGAAGCGCTGAGCCGCCCATCACGATCGAGCGCGAATGATAGGCGCCGTAGCCGTCGCTCACATACGCGGTCGAGCCGTGCAGAACGCGGTTGATGCGCTCCATCGGCATTTCCATGGCGTCGGCGGCGATCTGCGCGAATGCGGTCTCGAGACCCTGACCGACGCCTGATGAGCCCATGTAGACCGTCAGGGTGCCGTCGGACTCCAGAACGAGACGCGCGCTCTCCTTCGGACCGGCGGCGCCGCCCTCGATGAAGCAGACCACTGCGATGCCCTGATAGCGGCCGTCGATGCAGCGGCCCTTGAGTTTGGCTTTGTCGGCCCAGCCGAACTCGGCGAGGCAGCGGTCGAGCGTGACCTGATAATCGCCGCTGTCGAACGCGTCCTTGCTCTCATACGGCGTGATGGTGGCGACCGTGTACGGCATCTCGGCTTCGCGCACGAGATTGCGGCGGCGGAATTCGACCTGATCGATGCCAAGGTCGCGCGCCACCATGTCGAACAGCCGCTCGCGGAAGAAATCCGTCTCGAAGCGGCCCGGTCCACGATAAGTGCCGACCGGCGTCTTGTTGGTGAGCAACAGCGACGTGTCGATGTCGATGTTGGGAATGCGGTACGGCCCCGACATGAACTGCGCGATGTTGCGCGCGCCGACCGCGCCGTTGGTGCGCATGTAGGCGCCCATGTCGACGAAGGCGTGGCCGCGCAAGCCCAAAATCGTGCCGTCACGGTGGCACGCGATCTCGACCTCGCAGGCCGCTTCGCGCGCGTGATTGATGGTCATCAGATGTTCGCGGCGGTCCTCGGTCCACTTCACCGGCCGGCCGCAATGGCGCGCGGCGAACGGGATCAAAAAATCTTCCGGATAGAACTCGCCGCGCGCGCCAAAACCGCCGCCGACGTCGTACTCGACCATGTCGATGGCGTCTTCGGCGAGGCCCATCTGCTTGGCGAGGATGCGACGATTGGCGAACAGCACCTTGGCGGCGCCCGACACTGTCAGCCGGCCGCGTGCCGCATCCCATTCGGCCAGCACACCACGCGGCTCCATGGGCAGCGCGGTGTGGCGTTGCGTCGAAAAACGCTCGCGCCGTGTGTAGGGCGCATCCTTGAAAGCGGCCGCAGCGTCGCCTAGCACCGCGCGAAACAGCATCGAGACGTTGCTGCCTTTGTCCTCGAACAGCAGCGCCTGCTTGTCCAGCGCGCTTTGCCAATTGGCGACTGCCGGCAGCGGTTCGATGTCGACGTCGATCGCGCCGACCGCATCCTCGGCGATGCCGGGACTGTCGGCGAGCACCATCGCCAATGCTTCGCCGACATAGCGGACCTTGTCGCGCGCCATAACCGACTGCGCGAACGGCGCAAAATCCGGCAGCGGCTGCAGCCGCATCGGCACGACGGGAATCTGCTCGCCGAGGTCAGCCGCAGTGATGATGGCGTGCACGCCCGGTATCTCTTTGGCGCGCGAAATATCGATGGAGCGGATGCGGCCATGCGCAACGGAGCTGCGCAGGATCGCGGCATACAGCACATCCTTGCGGGCGAGGTCATCGACAAATTGGCCGCGGCCGCGAACCAGGCGCAAATCTTCGAGGCGTTCGATCGGCTGGCCGACGAACGAATTGACCGTCCTCATGCGCCCTTCCCGCCGTCGCCGCGCTGATAGGCGGTGCGCGCATCGAGCACCGCCTCGACGATCGAGATGTAGCCGGTGCAGCGGCACAGATTGCCGGACAGCACTTGGCGCACCCGATCGGCGTCGCAATTCGGCTCTTCGCTCAACAACGCATGCGCGGTGGTGATCATGCCGGGCGTGCAGAAGCCGCATTGCAGCGCGTGGTGCTTGCGGAACGACGCCTGCAGCGGGGTCAGACCCTCGTCGCGGGAGAGGCCTTCGACGGTGACCACCTTGGCGCCTTCGGCCTGCACTGCGAGCATGAGGCAGGAGCGCACCGCGGCGCCGTCGACCAGCACGGTGCAGGCGCCGCACACGCCGTGCTCGCAGCCGACGTGCGTGCCCGTCAGCCGCAGCTTGTGGCGCAGACAATCGGCCAAACTCATGCGCGGCTCGACTTCGACTTCGGCCGGCTTGCCGTTGACTTCAAATTTTATGGGCATCTGCATTCACGCCGGATTCTTCAGCCCCGCGGCATCGCGCAGCGCGCGTTCGACCATGACGCCGATCAACGCCTTGCGGTAGGCGCCGCTGGCATGGATGTCGTCGGCGGGATCAACGCACGTGGAGGCCGCTGCTTCGGCTTTGGCGATCGTGGCTTCATCGATGCTGTTGCGGTTGATGGCGTCTTCGGCGGCTTTCAAACGCAGCGGGCGATCGGCAACGCCGATCGCGCCGATATGCGCATTGCGCGCCTTGCCGCCGTCGTCATCGTAGAACACTGCCGCCGCCGCCACGGCGAAATCGCCGCGGCGGCGGGCGAATTCCTGAAAGCCGAAGCGCCGCTTGGCGGGCCATAGCGGCAGTTTGATTTCGGTGATGATCTCGTCGGCCTGCAGCGCCGTTATCAGCGGACCTTGAAAGAAGTCAGCCGCATCGATGACGCGCACGCCAGCCTTGCCGGCTACGGCGATCTTGGCCTCGCAGGTCACCGCGATGCCGGGCATCTCGGCAGCCGGATCGGCATGCGCCATGCTGCCTCCGACGGTACCGCGGTTGCGGATCTGATAATGCGCAACGTGCGCGACGGCGGCGACCAGCAGCGGATGCGCGGTGCGCAGCCGCGCATCGTCCAAAATTTCGCGCCAGCGCACCATGGCGCCGAGCGCAACGCCTTCGTCGGTGATCCTGATCTGCCGCAGTTCGGCAACTTTGCGCAGATCGACCAGGAGCGACGGCGAAGCGACGCGGAACGCCAGCATCGGCACCAGACTCTGGCCGCCGGCCAGCGGCTTGGCTTCGCCGTCATGAGCGGCGAGCAGCGCGACCGCCTCGGCGATGCTAGTCGGGCAGGCGTAATCGAAGGGCGGCAGTTTCATGGTCCGGTGCGTTCCCTTCGAGGCGCAGGAAAAGGCGTGGTGAGAAGGATTTTTCCTAGCATCGCGTTCACGCGGCGGTCAACGCGCTGCGCCGGCGGCGCGCGCAGCTTGAATCATCTGCCACAGGCGCGGCGGCGACAGCGGCAAGTCGCGCGGCTGCACGCCGAGCGAGCCAAGCGCCGCGGCGACCGCGTTGGCGACGACGCCGCCGACCGGAATGATGCCGCCTTCACCGGCACCCTTGGCGCCCATCGGATTGAGTGGCGACGGCTTGTCTTCCAGCGCGACGGCGCGAATTTGCGGAAAGTCGCTCGCAGTCGGCAGCAGATAATCGGCGAACGAGCCGGTGAGCAGCTGGCCGTTCTCGTCATAGATAAAGTGCTCGAGAAACGTGCCGCCGAGGCCCTGCACCACTGCACCGACGCACTGGCCGTGCAAAGTCAGCGGATTGACGATACGGCCGACGTCTTCGACCGCCACATAGTCGATCAGCTCGACGTGGCCGGTCTTGGCATCGACGGCCACGTAAGCGGCGTGCGCGCCATACGAATAGGTGCGCTTGTCGCTGGCGAAGGTGCCGTCGGCGCACAGCCCGGCAAATTCCTTCAGCGCGATCGCGGCGCGCGCCGGCGCCGGGCCGACCGCCATGCCGCGGTCGATGACGATGTCGTTTGCTTGACACTGCAAGCGTTTTGCCGCGGCCTCGCGAATGAGCGTGCGCAGCTTTT
>JASHXZ010000674.1 GCA_030043285.1 Xanthobacteraceae bacterium
GGCAGCACCGCCCGATAGGTGATGTGGCCGGCGACGTTCGGCTTGCCGTCGCCGACGACGAGCTGGCGGATGGTCGACCATAACCCGTCGGCGCCGATCAGCGCCGCGCCGCGATATTCCTTGCCGCTTTCGGTGTGTGCGACGATGCCGTCACTGGTTTCGTCGACCTTGATGACCTTCTCGGATGCGTCGAGCCGGGTCAGGTCGGACTGCCGGCAGGCCTCAAGCAGCACCTTGTGCAGATCGGCGCGATGAATGAGCGCATAGGGATGGGTGAACTTTTTGCGGAACGGCTCGCCCAGCGGGATGCGCGTAACCTCCTCGCCGCTGACCGAATCCAGCATGATCAGGTTATTGGGAAATACCGCGAGCGCGCTGATCGGCGCGATCAGGCCCAGCACGTCGAACATCGCAAACACGTTGGGCCCGAGCTGAATGCCGGCGCCGATCTCCTTGAATTCCGGCGCCTGCTCGATCACGTCGGCGCGAATGCCGCGGCGCGCCAGCGCCAGCGCCGCCGCCAGCCCGCCTATGCCGCCGCCGACGATAAGGACTTGGCGGTCTTTCCAATCGGTCATGCACAAACTCCTAGACGGCATTGTAGTCTTTGCAGCCCGGATGAGCGAAGCGAAATCCGGGAGCGATAGTGCAGCTGCAAGACGGTTCCCCGGATGTCGCTGCGCTCATCCGGGCTACTTGCTATTGTTCCCGGCTCATTCCAACGAGGGCCCGCATGGCTGCAAAAGACGCCGGCATGATCGATGTACATTTTCATCTGATCCCGCAATTCTATCGCGACGCGGTGTACGAAGCGGGCAGGGGGCCGGCGATCGGGCGCTATCCAGACTGGTCGCCGCAGCTCGCGCTCGAGCTGATGGATGCGCACGGCATCGCGCTTGCCATCACCTCGCTGGCGCAGCCAGGCGTCGGCTTTGTGCCAGCCGGCAAGGCCGCCGCCTTCGCGCGCTGCTGCAACGATTATGCGGCGGAATTGATCGCGCAGCATCCGGGACGGTTCGGCTGCTTCGCGCTGTTGCCCATGCACGACATGGACGTTGCGATTGCGGAGGCACGCTATTGCCTGGAGACGCTGCGCTTCGCGGGCATTTCGCTATTCGCCAGCTACGACGAGAAATTTCTCGGCGACGCCGCATTCGATCCGCTCTTGGCCTATCTCGATTCCTGCGGCGCAATCGTGCACGTCCATCCCGGCCTGCATCCGTCGAGCCGCGCGCTGGACCTGGCGTGGCCGGGTTTTATGATCGAATATCCGTTCGACACCACGCGTGCGGCGGTAAACCTGTTGTTCTCCGGCGCGCTGGAGCGCTTTCCTCGCATCCGTTTTGTCCTCTCGCACGCCGGCGGCACGCTGCCTTATCTCGCTTGGCGGCTTTCGGTGGCGCCGATGATCGACAAACGACTGACGCAGCGTTCGCGCGCGGAGATTTTCGCCGGCCTGAAGACGTTCTGGTACGACAATGCGCTGGCGTGCGGCCCGCAGTCGATGGCGGCGTTGGCGCAGATCGCTGCGCCGGAGCGCATCCTGTTCGGCAGCGACTGGCCGTTCTGCAATGCGGGCGTAATAGCCGAAGAGGTGAAGGATTTCATCGCGCCCGGTTTTCTTGCGCCCGACACGCGCACGGCGATCGCGCGGGGGAATGCGTTGAAGCTGTTTTCAAAACAAGGCGACTAAGTATTAGCCTCGGCGGACGTCTTGTTTGTTCGCCTCATCCTGAGGTGCCCGCGCGCAGCGCGGGCCTCGAGCGATGCAGGCCGAGGCGCCGGGCGCCTCAGGGTGAGGTTTACAATCGATGCAGCGCCGCCAGCACCTGCTCGGGCGTGATCGGCATCGTGGTGATCGGCGTGGCGCCGAGCGGGCGGAGCGCGTCGTTGACGGCGTTCATGACGCAGCCCGGTGCGCCGGCGGTGCCGGCTTCGCCGGCGCCCTTGGCGCCGAGCTCGGAATCAGCGGTCGGCGTCACCACGTGGCCGATGTCGATATCCGGCATCTCGGACGCCATCGGCACCAGATAATCCATCATGTTGCCGTTGAGCAGCTGGCCGTCGCGGTCATAGAGGCAGTGCTCGAACAGCGCACCGCCGATGCCCTGCACGATGCCGCCGCGGATCTGCTCGTCGACCAGTTGCGGATTGATCACCGTGCCGCAATCTTCCACGCACCAATGCCGCAACAGCTTTATCGCGCCGGTGCGGATGTCGACTTCCAGGTATGAGGCCTGCACGCCGTTGGTGAAGGCGAACGGATAGGTGCGCGGCACGTAATGGCGCGTCGCCACGAATTCGGCCTGGAAGCCGGGCGGCAGCGTGTCCGGGCGGAAATAGACGACGCGCGCCACTTCATCGAGACCCATGCGCTCGCGCCCGGTGTCGGCATCGACCACGGCGCCGCCGCTTATATCGAGGGCCTTCGGGTCGGCCTGCAGTATCGAAGCAGCCGCGGCGAGCACGTTGCCGCGTAAAACCTTGGCGGCCTGCCAGGCGGCCTCGCCGCCAATGCCGGCGGCGCGCGACGCCCAGGTGCCACCGCCGATCGGCGTATTATCCGTATCGCCGGTGACGACGCGCACGCGTTCGATTGGCACGCCGAACGAGGTTGCCACCACCTGCGCCAGCACCGACTCGGCGCCTTGGCCCTGCTCGGTGACACCGGAATGGACGGACACGGCGCCGGTGGCGTCAAGCTTGAGGGTGGCGCCATCCTGCGAAGAGATGCGCGCCCCGCC
>JASHXZ010000675.1 GCA_030043285.1 Xanthobacteraceae bacterium
CGTCGCCTACCGCGTGCAGCAGCGCGCGGCCGGATTCGGTCGGCCGGAACCGCAAAACGCCTTCGGGATTCTTGAATTCGCGTTCGGCGGCAAGCGCGCTCATCACCGCACGGGCAAACTCCGGCAGCGCAAACGCATCGGTCAAAAGTCCAAGGTGGCGACCGCGCCGCACGCGCGCCAATGCCAACCGGTTGGCAAGGGCAGCCGACGGCTCGTCTTCATAGAAAACGGTCAGCGGCAAGAGCCAACGGGTTGGCGCGCCATTGGCCTTGACCTCGATCTCGGCCAGCAGAATCTCGCGGCCGCCGTCGCCGATGTCGGTGAGGTTGGCGACGCGCGCCGTCTTGACGGTCTGGTCTTTCAGCGCAAACCAGCGGCGCTTAGCGAGGTATTGCGGCAACGCCTCGTGCTCGATCAGGTCGCGGCCCGAGATTGCCAGCGCTTTCGCCAGAGTGTCGCGCATCACGATCGTGACAAACTCCGGCAGCGGCTCCGGCGCCGGCGTATGCCAGGGCGGCCATTCGCTTTCCACCGCCAAGGCGAACCAGTAGAATCCGTAAGGCGGCAGTGTGAGCAGATAAGTGAGCTCGCCGATCGGCGGGAACAGCGTGCCGGCGTTGAGCTCGACCGGCACGCGGCCGGCGAACTGCGAGAGGTCGAGCTCCACGGCCTGCGGGCTGTGCGCCACGTTGGCCACGCACAGGAACGAGTCACCCTCATATTGCCGCAGATAGGCGAGAATCTTGCGGTTCTTCGGATAGAGCAGCGTAACGGTGCCGCGGCCGAACGCGGGATGACGGCTGCGCACTGCCAGCATCCGTTTTGCCCAATTGAGAATGGAGTGCGGATCGCGGATTTGCGCTTCGACGTTGACGGCGCCGTAGCCGTAAAGCGGGTCCATGATCGCAGGCAGCACCAGCGCCGCCGGATCGGCGCGCGAGAACCCGCCGTTGCGATCCGGCGACCACTGCATCGGCGTGCGCACGCCGTTGCGGTCGCCGAGATGAATGTTGTCGCCCATGCCGATCTCGTCGCCGTAATAGATCACCGGCGTGCCGGGCATCGAGAGCAACAAACTGTTCATCAGCTCGATACGCCGGCGATCGCGCTCCAATAGCGGAGCCAGGCGGCGGCGAATGCCGAGGTTCAGGCGGGCGCGCCGATCGGACGCGTAAGTCTGCCACAGGTAATCGCGTTCGGTGTCGGTGACCATTTCCAGCGTCAATTCGTCGTGATTGCGCAAAAACACCGCCCATTGGCATGCGTCGGGGATCGGCGGCGTTTGCCGCATGATGTCGCTGATCGGAAAGCGGTCCTCGCGCGCGATCGCCATGTACATGCGCGGCATCAGCGGGAAATGAAACGCCATGTGGCATTCGTCGCCGTCGCCGAAATAATCCTTGGTGTCTTCCGGCCACTGATTGACTTCGGCAAGCAGCATGCGGCCGGGAAACGTCGCGTCGACCTGGGCGCGTATTTTCTTCAGGATGGCGTGGGTCTCGGGGAGGTTTTCATTGTTGGTGCCCTCGCGCTCGACCAGATACGGCACCGCGTCGAGCCGTAGGCCGTCGACACCGAGCTCGAGCCAAAACCGCATGACCCCGAGCACCGCCTTGAGCACATGCGGGTTGTCGAAATTCAAGTCCGGCTGGTGCGAGTAGAAGCGATGCCAATAGTACGCGCCGGCGACCGGATCCCAGGTCCAGTTCGAGCGCTCGCTGTCGACAAAAATGATCCGGGTCCCGGCGTATTTCTGGTCGCTGTCCGACCAGACGTAGTAGTTGCGCCACGGCGACCCCGGCTTGGCGCGGCGCGCGCGCTCAAACCAGGGATGCTGGTCCGAGGTGTGGTTGACTACGAGCTCGGTGATGACGCGAATGCCGCGCGCATGCGCCTGCCGGACGAAGTGGCGGAAATCGGCCAGGGTGCCGTAGTCCGGATTGACGTCGCGGTATTCGCTGATGTCGTAGCCGTCGTCCAACAGCGGCGACGGATAAAACGGCAGCAGCCAGATCGCATTGACGCCGAGGCCGGCGATGTAGTCGAGCTTGGAGATCAGGCCCGGGAAATCGCCGATGCCGTCGTTGTTGCTGTCAAAAAACGATTTGACATGCAGCTGATAGATGATGGCGTCTTTGTACCAGAGCGGATCGCCCGCCTGCGGCGCCGCGGCCCCGGTGCGCGTTTCGGTTCGCACATCCATGTCAGGCTCCGCCGCCGGGCGCGATGCGCCAAATGGCGAACGGCAGCTCGGCCGGATCGAGCCGGATGCGCTGCAGCTTGCCGTGCCAAACAAAATCGACGTCGCGGATGAGGTCGCGAACCGAGACCGCCGCGCCGTCGGGCTTGCCCCATTCCCACAGCGGCACCTCGATGGTCGCCTCATGGGCATGGAAGGGATCGAGATTGACGGCCACGAGGATCATGTCGCCGTGGTCCGATGCCATTTTGCCGTACAGCAGGACCTGGTCGTGGTGCGCCGGATAAAAGCGCGTGTTCAGGTGGCTCTGCAGCGCCGGATTGGTCTTGCGGATGCGATTGAGCTTGGCAATCTCCGCGGTGACGTTGCCGGGCGCATCGAAGTGGCGCACGTGAATCTGGTATTTGTCGGAGTCCAGATATTCCTCGCGGCCGGGCAGCGCCGCGGCCTCGCACAGTTCGAAGCCGGAAAAAATCCCCCACAGCCCGGACAGCGTCGCTGCAAGCGCGGCGCGGACCAAAAAACCGGGCCGGCCGGACGTCTGCAGATAGTACGGATTGATGTCCGGTGTGTTGACGAACAGATGCGGCCGGAAGAACTCTTTCGCCTCGCTCGTGGTCAATTCCACGAAATAATCTGTCAGCTCCTGCTTGGCATTGCGCCACGTAAAATACGTATAGGATTGGGTGAAGCCCACTTTGCCGAGGCGATACATCATTTTCGGCCGCGTGAAAGCCTCGGAGAGAAAAATGACGTCGGGATATTGACCGCGCACTTGTGCGATCAGCCATTCCCAGAATGGCAGCGGCTTGGTGTGCGGGTTGTCGACGCGGAAGATGCGAACGCCCTCTTCACGCCAGAACAGCACGATGTCGCGCAGCGCCTGCCAAAGCTCGGGCAGAGCGTTCGGCGCGTAGAAATCGACGTTGACGATGTCCTGGTACTTTTTCGGCGGGTTTTCCGCGTAACGCACGGTGCCGTCCGGCCGCCACTTGAACCAACCTGCATGCGCTTGGAGCCAAGGATGATCGGGCGAGCATTGAACGGCGAAATCGAGCGCGATCTCCATGCCGTGCGCGGCTGCGGCCTCGCGCAGGCGCCGGAAGTCAGCAAAGCTGCCGAGTGCCGGATGAATGGCGTCGTGGCCGCCTTCGCTGCCGCCGATCGCGTACGGGCTGCCGACATCGTCAGGCGTGACCTCGAGCGCGTTGTTCTTGCCCTTACGATTGGTGACGCCGATGGGATGAATCGGCGGCAGATAGAGCACATCGAAACCCATATCCTGGATAGCGGGCAGGCGCCGGATCACGTCGTCGAATGTGCCGTGGCGTGCCGGATCGTCGGTGGCCGAACGCGGGAACAGCTCGTACCAGGCCGCGAAGGCCGCTTCGGGTCGTTCGATATCGAGGGGCAATGCCGGTTCGGCGCGATAAAAGAACAAGCGTTCTTCGGCCTCGCGCATCGCCTCACGCAACGCGTCGTCCAGAAGGATCGTCGCGCCGTCCGTTGGCGCAGACGCTGCCAACGCGTCAACGGCGGACTCGATCACACCGCGTTGGTCGCTCGGTGCGCGCTCCTTTGTTTCTTCAAGGAGCCGCCGTCCCTCCAAAATTTCGACGGATACATCGAGGCCGGCGTTGTGCTTGATGTCGAGGTCGTGACAGAACGAACCGTAGCGATCCCACCAAGCCTCGATGGTGAAGACGTAGCGTCCAATCCGGTCGGGAGCAAAAATCGCCCGCCAGCGATCGTTCGGCAGCGCCTGCATGCGAACGCGGCGCCAATCCTGCTCGTCGGCGGCACGCCAGATCAGCTCGACCGCCAGCACCTCGTGGCCGTCGCTGAACACGTCGGCTTCGACGCCGATCGGCTCGCCAATGATGCGCTTGGCGGCAAATCGCCCGGCGTCGACGCTGGGGGCGACGTTGTCGATGACGATGCGGGGCGATGCGGCCGCTTTGCCGACCGACGGCAGGGCGCGACGCATTTTGACCGGCGCGGTCGGGCGAACCATGACGACACGGACTTCGCCGGCCACTAGCGAGCTGTGGCAATCGCGCTCCGTGGCGATGGACTGTCGCGCAACCGCCGCCATGCCGGCGTCGGATGGCAGGGGATCAAGCGCGATCGGCAACGGCCGTTCGTTTTTCAGATCGGTGTTGATCAGAATGACGGCGGCGGATTTTGCATCGCGCGCAGCAGCGGCATCGGCGCGCAGCAGCGCCGAAACCTTGTGCCCCGCGCCGGTGAGCAGGCGCATTTCCCCGCCGATGCCGAGCGTCTGAAGTTCGTCAATGAGTGCGGTGGCTTCGCGTATCTCAGCTGCGTATTTCGCTTCGCCATCGTCGGCAGGGATTTGATCGCCGGCGCTGCCACGGCCGGCCGCGCTGGGCGTTAGCCCGAACTCGATCCCCATCGGGATCATCAGCCCATGAGACGTTGCCGCCGCACGACGCAGCAAATGCCTCAGCTGCGCCCGGTCGGGTTGCGAAGCTCCGATGCCGCTCGGCTGCGGTCCATAGGGCGCGAGGGGACAGCCGATGACGCTGCCAAACCGGCGCAGTAGTTCGTGCTCTTCGACGAACCAGCCCGACCGGCCGTCCCACCACGCCACGGACGAAAATGCCGCGTCGAAACCAACGTCGCGCAATGCGCCGACGGCTTGCCACTCGATCCCCGGCGTCCAGGCCAGGAAGCGGCAATGCGGTGCCTTCTGTTTGACCGAAGCGATCACGTGCCGCCACTGCATTGGCGGCACCGCGCCCGGATCTTCGCATCTAAATCCAGCAATCCCCGCGTCGGTCAAACGAACGAGGCGATCGACCCACCAGTCGCCCATTTGCCTCGCGCTATCCGGATCGTCCCAGCGCGCCGCAACGGAGCTCGCCATCCGACGCGCCGAGCGCGGATCGGCGCGGACGGCTCTCGCTTCGCCGGCGGCAAACCATTGCGGTCGTGACGCGACAAGAGCCGCGTCGGCAGCGATACGGCCAAAAACAATGTCGAGTAGAGGCTGCAGTCCGTGCTCGCGGCACGTCTGGGCAAATTCCGCAACCAGTTGATCGGCGCCAAGCGATTCGGCGATGGCTGGATTGGCGCGCTCGTGATCGGCCGCGAGCCATGGATCCGCGGCCTCGCCGGGAGCAAACAGCGGCGCCGATAGGACATGGCTGAAGCCTAAACCGCGGCAGCGCCCGAAATGACACGGCCATGACGCGCGAGGACCGGCGCGCAAGGCATCGAAATAATAGACCTTCGGGGCAAATAGCTCTGAACGTCGATTCGTTAGAGCGGCTGAACGGCTCCTTGAATGCATCACGCAAAGCTCAGGGCTTACCGGTGAGCACCGTTGTTCCTTGAGATCAAAAGCACTTGCAATTCAAAGCCTAAGCCGTCGAAAAGTTCCGCTTTGCGCTGCCGAAATAATGCGCGCGAACCAGCTGGGAATCACGCGCCAAGATCGTCAGGCCGCGCTCGCCGGCCGCCGCGGCACGATCAGATTGGCGGTGAAAATCTGCACCGGCTCGTCGTGCTGGTTGAGCGTGGTGTTTTGCGCGCGAATAAGCCCGCGGTCCGGCCGCGATTTCGATGGCCGCAGCTCCAGCACTTCGCTGGTCACGCGCAATTCGTCGCCCGGCCGCACCGGGCGCGGCCAACTCAACTGATCGAAGCCGACGCCCAAAATGCCGCCGGCCGGCTTGAATTCGCCGTCGACCAAAAGTCGCATGGTGATCGCGGCGGTGTGCCAGCCGCTCGCCGCCAAACCTTTGAACGGCGATTTCTTCGCCGCTTCCTCGTCGAGATGATAGGGCTGCGGATCGAATTGTTCAGCAAAGGCGATGATCTGCGCCTTGTCGATACGGTGCCGGCTGGAATGATAGATCTGGCCGACCGCGTAATCCTCGAAATATTGCACCGTCATGGCTGCACCGGCTTTGTCGTAAACCAGGCGCCGCGGGCAACGGCCGCGGCGTTGATCAGGCCGAAGGTAGCGAGTGCCACCGACAAAGCAACAAACACCGCATTCAGGCTGCCGGTCCAGCGCAGCGCGAGGAAGCCGCCGGCGGAGGCGATGAGCAGCCGGGTGAAGTTGGCGAGGAGCGGCCACAACAGCCGGCCGGCGCCCTGCGAGGCGAAGTACAGCGCCATGCCGAGGCCAAACAGGCCGTAGACCGGCCCGACGATGTGCAGATAGCGCGATCCCGCTTCGATCATCGCCGGGTCGCTGTCGAACAGCGCGAGCCAGGCGCGCGGAAACAAAGCGGCGACGCAACCAATGAATTCGCACAACGCCGCAGCGATCGCCGCGCCGATCCACGCCACGCGCAACGCGCGCTCGCGCCGACCGGCGCCGATGCTGGTGCCGACCATGGCGACCAGCGGACCGCCGAGGCCGAACACCAGCGGTATGAGCAGATATTCGAGCCGCGAGGCGACGCCGTAGCCGGCAATCGCGGCCGGCCCGAACGCGCCGACCAGCGCGGTTGCGATGGCGATGGTCAGATTGGTCGCCACCGTGATGAGCGCCGCGACCAGACCGACCCGCAGGATGTCGGCGAACAGCGGCCAGCGCAGCCGCATGCCTTTGACCGCGAGGCGCACGATGCTGCGCGGCGAGCGCAGATAAGCAGCCAGCACGATGCTGCCGACGGCGTAGTAGATCAGCACCGCAACGGCGCCGCCGGCAATGCCGAGCCGCGGCAACGGTCCAAGGCCGAAGATCAAGCACGGCGACAGCGGAATGAGCGCCACGACGCCGGCGCACGTCACCGCCGCGGGCACCATCATGTTGCCGCTGCCGCGAATGACATTGGCGAGCGAGTTGAACAGCCAGACCAGCACGGCGCCAGCGAATACGACGTTCGAATAGGTCATGGCGGCATTGAGCGACGCGCCGCTG
>JASHXZ010000676.1 GCA_030043285.1 Xanthobacteraceae bacterium
CGCGCGAGAAATGGATTCCGCGGCCGCCGCACGTCGATACGGACGCAGGGTTTTTCTTCTCGGCTGAAACGCTCGACGCGCTCGCCGCCAAGATCAAAATGAAATACCAGCGCGTGCCGATGCCGCCGCAAAATCTGGTCGAGACCGTCGCGCGCTACAATTCCTTCGTCGATGCCGGCAAGGATACCGATTTCGGCAAGGCAAAGCCGCTCTACAAGATCGCAAAGCCGCCGTTCTACGCCGCCTGGGCAACGCCGGTGATCCACGACACCCGCGCCGGCCTGCGCATCAACGCGCGCTGCCAGGTAATCGACATGCACGGCGAAGTCATCCCTGGGCTTTACTGCGGCGGCGAGTCAGCCGGTGGCTTTTCCATGCACGGCCTGCCGCGCGCGATCGTGCAGGGGCTGATCGCGGGACGGAATGCGGTGACCGAGAATATGTAGACGGCATCGGGCCCGTGCTTCGCGCGGACCCATTGATGCCGTTGCCCGCCTCGCACTGGCTCGCCGACTACACGCGCGCGAATGCCTTGCGCGAAATCTTCGCCTCTTTGCCGGCCGATCGGATCATCAAGAACTTGCCCGACCAACTTCTGGGGATGCTCCAGCGGCCTTCGATCTCAGTGCCGTCGCCATTGAGCACGCCTTCGTAGAGGATCGGACTCCTTTTGCGCGGGGTCAGGCGGTCGTACCGCTTGGTGAACGTCACCATTGAATCGCGGCGCGAACCGCTGAGCGTTGCAAACGCTGTGGTTTCGGGATCGTCGCCCAGTGTGCCGGGCTCGTGCGTCGTACCGGCCAACGAACCCCCGGTCTCGATCAGGATAGCGACGAAGGACGTCGATTGGCCGTGTGGATACGTATAGAGGCCGTTCCAAATCCCGGTCAGATCTCGCTCGGCGGTGACGCGCCCCTCGGTCATACGGCCATTCCGGCGGCTACACGCTCGTCTGCGCCATGCCGGCGCGGAACTTGAGCGCCTCCTTGGCGCCGTCCTTGAACGCCACCTCGGGCGGCAGCACCACCGAGCAGGAGCGGATCTTCTGGTGCTCGGGATTGATGCCGGGCGGCGCCGCGCCCTTGTCGGCCAACGCCTTGGCGGCGCGCATCAGGCGATGGCGCGCCATGATGATACCGTTGTCGGTCGAGACCAGATTTTCTTTGGTGCGGTCGCAGATCGGGCCCATGCTTTCCTGCAGCGAGGCATCCTGCATGGCAAAGCCGGCGACGCCGCTAAAGGTCTTGCCGGCCCGCTGCGCGGCGCGGTCGATCAGATAATCGTTGTCCTTGTTGGCGAGCGGCCGGAACGTGCCGGGCACGTATTTGCAGTGAATGCCCTGGCCGTCCACCATGGCGTCGACCTCGGTCTTGGTCAGCGCCCGCACCGGATGGAAGTCGTAAGACCAGGCCCAGCAATTGTCGTCGTCGATCGGCACCCAGAAATGGCCGTGCACCGGATGGTCGCCGCGCGGCGGGATCATGGTGAAGCACGGCATCACCCACGGCGTGATGCGCCAGTAGTACTTGCCGTTCTCGGCGTTGCGTCGCGCGCCGATGAACAGGCCGCCGGGCATTTCGACCACTTCGAAATGCGGCTGCATGTCGGAGAGATTGTACTGATTGCCCTTGGCGCCCTTGAACAGCGGATCGGACGACAGATCGCCGCGGTGCAGGAAGGAAACGTGGCTTGAATCGATGCCGCCTTCCATGGCTTGGAGCCAGTTGGATTCCTGGATGCGCTTGGAGACAAACGTCTGCTCCGGCGGCACCATGGCGAATTCCCATTCCGGCAGCGGCGGCTTCCGGTCCGGCGGGCCCATATAGGCCCACAGCACCGGGCCGCGCTTCACCAGCGGATAGGACGTGAGCTTGATCTTCTTGCAGAAGCCGCTCTCGACCGGCTCGGAGGGAACCTCGATACACTGGCCGGTATGGTCGTATTTCCAGCCATGATAGGGGCAGCGCAGCCCGCCTTCCTCGTTGCGCCCGAACCACAGCGATACGCCGCGATGGGCGCAGAACTCGTCGATCAGTCCGTAGCGGCCCTTGGAATCGCGGAATGCCAGCAGGCGCTCGGAGAGAAGTTTCACTCGTACCGGCGGGCAGTCGTTGTCCGGCAGCTCATCGGCGAGCAGCGCCGGCAGCCAATAGCAGCGGAACAGCGCGCCCATCTGCGTGCCGGGGCCGGTTTGGGTCAGTAGCTCGTTTTGTTCTTTCCTGAGCATGGCACGGGTCCATAAGGGTTGCGCTTTTTTGCGCTATCTTGCCAAACAGTAGGGATTCGAGGCCCTTGCGACAAGCCGCGCCGGCGCAGCCCAGGCGCGAGAAAACCGTGCCCTGTCGCCGCCTGCGCGGTTGCTCCGCTGCCGCGATTACGCTAAGCCCGCGCCAACTTTCGGCAAGGATTTCGGAGGATTGCGATGGCCGACCATGGCGACCTGCAGTACGCCACAGCGACTGGCAACGATTATGCGGCGCATGAGCAGACGTATCGGTCGTTCGTGAACCTGGTGAAGGTTGGCATCGGTACCGTCGTCGTAATCGTCATCTTGATGGCGTACTTCCTGGTCTAGGGCGGGCAGCGTCGGCCGAATTCCGTTTCGGCCGCTCGCCGGGCATTCGTTCGCCCGGGCGGCTTACTTTTAGCAGCCGGCAGCGCTGGCGGCGGTCCGCGGAGGAGACATGAAGGTTGCGGTTGTTGCCGAGACGGGCGCCGAGCCGCGGGTCGCCGCGACGCCGGATACCGTCAAGCGCATGATCGGACTCGGCGCCGAAGTTGCCGTCGAGCCCGGCGCCGGTCAGAAATCCGGCATCCTC
>JASHXZ010000134.1 GCA_030043285.1 Xanthobacteraceae bacterium
CAAGCCCTGGTCGACGCACCATTTGATGAACGATTTCTCCGGCGTCAGATCGAGGACGTAGAATTTGTTGATCCAAGGCGGCACGATCAGCAGCGGACGCTTGAACACCGTGGCCGTGGGCGGCTCATATTGGATGAGCTGCATCAGATCGTTCTGGAAAACCACCTTGCCGGGCGTCGTCGCCAGATTGCGGCCGACCTCGAACATCGAGGAGTCCGACTGCCGGATGCGCAGATCGCCGTCGCCGGCCGCGATGTCCTCGGCCAGCATGTGCATGCCGCGGGCGAGATTTTCGGCATTGCTGGTCAGCGTCTCGCGCAGCAATTCCGGATTGGTCAGGATGAAATTGGTCGGCGATATCGCATTGATGATCTGCCGCACGTAGAACTCGGCCTTCTGCTTGGTGTGCGGATCGAGACCGGCCGCATCGGCGACCAGCCGGCTGGCCCATTGAGCGGTGAGCAGATAGGCCTGTTTGAGAAAGTCGTAGAATTGGTTCGACGACCATTCGGGGTCGGCGAAGCGGCGGTCGGCCCGCTCCGGGGTGACGACCGGGTCTGCTTCCTCGCCGGCAAGCCGTTTGGCGGCGGCGGCCCAGAGATCGAGATAGGCTTTGCCGAGCCGGGTTTGCAGTTCGACGGCGCGTTGCGGATCGGCGAGCCAGTATTCCGCCACATGGCCTAGGGTTTTGACGACCTCCGCCGCCTCGTCGGCAAATTCGCGGTCGCTGCGGCCTTCCTCGCGGGGCTTGAGATACGCGGCGAGCGCCCGACCGCCTTCCTCGACGAGACGCGCGACATTGCGCGAGAACGCCTCGATGTCGACGCCGCCGACCTGCACCGGTTGTTGCGTTTGCGCCCGCACGAGCATTTCCTCAATGCCGAGGGGATTTGACGTCCGGCCCAGCCCTTTTCCGAACAAATGGCCTCCGCGGTGGTTTGCTGCAAGGCGGGTAGGGGCGCCATTGCGGCTGTCGCCAGGCATCGGGGCCTGCAATTCGGGCGTGCCGAGAGGTCCTTGTTTCGACATATTGGAGCGCTACCCGCGTTGATCTGATCTTTGAAATGAGCCGCATAAGTATTGGATTGGTAAATATTACCAGGGCAAAAGGGGACGGGAAGGGGCGGCGCCGGGCCTCGATAGGCGAGGCGTAGGCTCGCGCCGGGTTTGCGGGGATGTCCGAATGAACCGCCGTCGTTGCGTGCCTGCGCGACTGCTCGCAGCCCTGCTTGGCTGTGCGGGCGCGGTCCTCATCGCCGGCTGCTCGTCGTCGTCACCGTCAGCACCGAGCCTGTTTCCGGCGGTGCTCGATACGCCGCCGCCACGCGAGGACACCCCGCTCAGCCCCGAACAGGTCAAGCAGGCGATGGACAACCTCACCGCCGAGCGCAACCGCTTATGCGCGGAAGCCACCGCCAACGGCACACCAAATGCTACCGCCGCCAATTGCGGCACCGCCAATGCCGCAACCACCGGCTCGACGTCGACGGCTGGCGGGGCCGCGAAGCCGTGATAAAACCCTGAGTCATTGTTGTGCCGCATAATCGACTGGGCAGAGATCAAACGCCGGAAGTGCCATGGACGAGTTTTACCGCATCCGCCGCCTGCCGCCCTATGTCTTCGAGGTCGTCAACCGCGCCAAGGCCGCGGCGCGCAACGATGGTGCCGACATCGTCGATCTCGGCATGGGCAATCCCGACTTGCCGGCGCCGCCACACGTCATCGAGAAGCTCAAGGAGACGGTCGGCAAGACACGAACCGACCGCTATTCGGCATCGCGGGGTATTCCGGGTCTGCGCCGCGCCCAGGCGGCATATTACGCGCGCCGGTTCGGCGTGAAGCTCAATCCGGAAACCCAGATCGTCACCACGCTCGGCTCGAAGGAAGGCTTTGCCAACGTCGCCCAGGCGATCACGGCGCCGGGCGACCTCATCATCGTGCCCAATCCGACCTATCCGATCCACATTTTCGGGTTTCTGATGGCCGGCGGCACCATCCGCGCGGTCTCGGTCGAGCCGAACGAGGCGTTTTTTGCAAGCCTCGAACGCGCGGTGTTGCACTCGATTCCGAAGCCGATCGCGGTCGTGGTCTGCTACCCGTCGAATCCGACCGCGTGCGTGGCTGACCTCGATTTTTATCGCGAGCTTGTCACCTTTGCGAAGCGCCACGGCCTGTTGGTTCTCTCCGACCTCGCTTACGCGGAGGTCTATTTCGACAATCCGCCGCCGTCGGTGCTGCAGGTGCCGGGCGCCATGGACATCGCCGTCGAATTCACCTCGATGTCGAAGACCTATTCGATGCCGGGCTGGCGCATCGGCTTTGCGGTCGGCAACGAGCGCATCATCGCGGCGCTGGCGCGGGTCAAATCGTATCTGGATTACGGCGCGTTCACGCCGATCCAGGTGGCGGCTACCGCCGCGCTCAACGGCCCGGACGACTGCATTGCCGAGATGCGCGCGACCTATCGGCGCCGCCGCGATGCGCTGGTGGAATCGTTCGGCCGCGCTGGCTGGAACGTGCCGCCGCCGTCCGCCTCGATGTTCGCCTGGGCGCCGATCCCCGGGCCGTTCCAGCCGCTCGGCAGCGTCGAGTTCTCGACGCTTCTGGTCGAGAAGGCGAGCGTGGCGGTGTCGCCGGGCGCCGG
>JASHXZ010000677.1 GCA_030043285.1 Xanthobacteraceae bacterium
CGTGATAGAGCTTCCAGTTGCCCGGCAGCGAATGGCGGTAATGGCCGAGCACCTTGAGCTTGCGGCCGTCGAACGTCGCCTCGAACTCGCGCAGCA
Source organism: Xanthobacteraceae bacterium (assembly GCA_030043285.1). Taxonomy (GTDB): domain Bacteria; phylum Pseudomonadota; class Alphaproteobacteria; order Rhizobiales; family Xanthobacteraceae; genus BOG-931. Next base: position 97 of record JASHXZ010000677.1, read on the forward strand.
CTTCGGGGCCGAGATAATCGGCGAGCGGTTCCATCTCCGAAGAATACGAAGCGAACACCACGCCGCGATGACTGGTCACGTTGAGGCGGCGCAGGCCGTGCCGCTCGGCATCGAAATCGGCCGGCATGCCGCCCTTGCCGGCGATGCCGCGGCGGAACGGCACGCCGATCAGGTTGCCTTTCAGGTCATAGGTCCACTGGTGATAGGGGCAGACGAATTCCTTGGCCGAGCCGGACAGCGCACGGCAGAATTCCGAAGCGCGATGGGCGCAGCGGTTTTCGAAAACGTGGATCGAGCCGTCCTCGGCGCGCGCCACCACGACCGGCGTCGGCCCGACATGGGACCGGATGAAATCGCCGGGCTTTTCCACTTCGGCCTCGAGCGCCACGTAGTTCCAGGTCGGGCCGTGGAAAATCCGCTCGATCTCGCGCTGGTAGATGTGCGGATCGGTGTAGACCCAGTCCGGCACCAGCGAGAGATCGTCGTCGGGCCACACATAGTCTTGTGCGAACGATCCGCCGTTTTTTTGCGCCGACGATCCGCCGTTATTTTGCGCGAGCGATCCGCCGTTGCGGGCGCCGCCAACGATAGGCGCCTCGCGCCCTTGGCCGATCTGCGCCGCAGATGGCGTCGACGCAGCGGCAGGCTGCGCACTTTCCGGATCGACGAAAATATCCGCGCCCTCGACCTTGACGCAAAAAACCTTGAGGCCTTCGGTCGCCGGGGCGCACAGCGCGCGGCCGGTGCGGACGTCGAACACGGCCTGATGCAGCGGGCATTCGACGGTGCCGTCCGCCGCCTCGACAAAGCCGTTGGCCAAGTCGGCGAACTCATGGGTGCAGATGCCGCTCGTGGCGTGAATCGCCTCGCCGAGCCGGAACAGCGCGACCGGCGCGCCGGCAAGCTCGACCGCGATCACTTCGCGGTCGCCGAATTCATCGAGCGACGCCACCTTCTGCCACGCCATGCGATGGTCCGCTTGCGGTCTTCAAGAGAGCTTTTTCAGCATATCCGATTGGGTTAGGCTTGCAATCGGCTTCGCTGATGCGGCAAGCGCGTACCACCAAGGAGCAGCGCCATGGCGCAGGAACCTCTCGCCACCAAGGGCAACTTTCTGCACATCTACGATTTTCGCGTCGAGAAGGGCAAAGAAGCGGAGTTCATCCGCCTGTTCGAGGCGTTCGACTACTCGGACGGCAACCCGATGCACAAGTCGTCGGCCCAGGTGAAGGACGGCGTGCTGTGCCGCGATACCGAAGACCCGCAGCGGTTTTTCCTGATCGCCGAGTGGTCCGACATCGAGGAGCACGCGCGCATCCGCAAAATTCTGGCCAACGACATCAAGCCGGAATTCATCAAATACATCGAAGGCCGCAAGTTCGTGCCGAAATACGTCGAGATCGTCTCCTCGACGCCGGAAGAGATCCTCAACAAGGCCGCGGCGGAGTGAGACCCGGCGGTTTACTCATAACCGCCGGGACAATGTCGGCGCTCGGAGCGTACAACGCGTGACCGCCCGGTGCAGCGGAGCTATACGCGCACAAACTCCTTGCCCTTGTTGGCCGCGGTAAAGCCGTTGAACACCTCGTTGACCGCGTTCCAGGACTTGAGCTTTTTCATGTTGCCGAGCCAACGCTTCACGTTCGGATAAGCCGCAAAGTCGCAGTCGATCAGTTCGCCGATCGACACCAGGCCGGCGCCGAAATAGTCGGCGATCGTAACGTCGTTGCCGCAAAGATACTGATTGTTCGGCCCGATCCAATAATCGTTGAGAATCTGCAGCCAATTCTTGGCGCCCTGCGCTCCCCAGGCGACGGCGCCGGCATGCGCCTCATCGCTCCGGCGCTTGTGATGAGGGAAGAGCTGCGGGTAGACCAGCCCATAACCGAAATCGCGATAGAACTGGGTATTGAGCCAATCCATCATCTCATTGACCTTGGCGCGCTTCTTCGGGTCTTTCGGGTATAGCGGCGAGTCGTTTTTTTCCGCCAGATATTTCATGATGGCCGAGGCTTCAGTCAGCCGGAAATCGCCGTCCTCGAGCAGCGGCACCATGCGGTTGGGATTGAGCGACGCGTAAGGCTCCTGATAATGGGCGCCGGTGAGGATATCGACCATTTCCTCATCGCACGCGATGCCGCTTTCGGCGATGAACAGCCGCACCGGGCGGCAAGCGGTGGAAACCGGATGCATGTAAAGCTTCATGGTCTGTCCTCCCATTTTGCCGCTGCAAGCCGTCTGCGCGCGAGCGCATGGCTTGGCAGCGCGGCATGATTAAGCGTGGTACGATCTCGCCCACTCCGGTCGTTTTAGCGCAATACTGCCAAAAGGAGAATGGCCCAATGGCCGAGGCGTTCGAATTGGGCCTTTACACGTTCGGCGATCTCACGCCGGACGCCCAGACCGGCAAGACCATTACCGCCGAACAACGCATGGCAGAAATACTCGCCGCGGCCAAGCTTGCCGACACGTCCGGCCTCGATGTTTTTGCGGTTGGCGAACATCATCGCCTGGACATGGCGGTTTCCGCCACGGCTGTGGTGCTGGCCGCTATCGCGGCGATAACGCAACGGGTCCGCCTGGCCAGCGCCGTCACCATCCTGAGCACGGCCGATCCGGTGACGGTATTCGAGGATTTCGCCACCGTGGACCTCATCTCCGGCGGACGCGCCGAGATTATTGCCGGGCGCGGCATATTCACCGAATCCTTTCCGCTGTTCGGCTACGATCTCGCCGACTACGATGAACTGTTCCGGGAAAAACTCGATCTCTTACTCAAGCTCAACAGCGCCGAGCGCGTCACCTGGGAGGGCCGCTTTCGCCCGGCGCTGCACGATGCCCCGATACCGCCGCGCCCGGCGCAAAGCCGCCTGCCGGTCTGGATCGGAAGCGGCGGCACGCCGGGCAGCGTCGAACGCGCCGGCGCGTTCGGATTGCCATTGGCGCTCGCCAATATCAGCATGCTGCCGGCAAAACTGGCGCCAATGGTCGATCTTTACCGTCGTGCCGGCCTGCAAGCCGGACACAGCGCCCGGGACCTGAAAGTCAGCGTGGCGACCCACATGTACATTGCCGAAAACTCGCAAGATGCGCTCGACGAGTTCTATCCGTACTACGCCGCCTATTTTCTCACGCACACGCCCTCGCAATATCGTGCACAGGCGATCACGCGGGCCGATTTTGACGCGCGCGCGAGTGAACACGGGCCTATCTTTGTCGGCAGTCCGCAACAGATCATCGATAAGATCAGCTATGAACGCGAGCTTTTCAGTCATCAGCGCTTTCTCGCGCAGCTCGATATCGGCGGCATGCCGTTCGCCAACGTGGCGCGCGCGGTCGAGCTGTTTGCGACCAAGGTTGCACCGGTCATTCGCAGCTGATGGTCTTAGGTCCAGGGGCGGCTTGCGAGTGAACTCACGGAGTCCATTCCTGGCCGTTCGCGACGTGATATCAGCTAACGCCGTCGGCTGACGGCGTCCGCTTCGATGGGCCGCGGGCGCGGCAGCGGCACTTCGTCGGGCGGAATGGGCGCCTTGGCTTCGGTCTTCGCTTCGGTCTTCGCTTCGGTCTCGGCTTCGGTCTTGGCTTCCGCTTCGACCACCGGCTCGCGCACGTCCCATTCGCATATTTTGTAATTGTTGCGGCGCGGCTCGAGATCGACATGGACGTGCTCGGCATGTTCGGCATCCGAGCCCGGACCGAGCACGGTCGAAAAGCGGGCGCAGGCGGCCTCACGCACGGCGTCGCGAAAATCCTTCGGCGCATTAGGATCGGCGAGCACGATCGTCTTGCCGTTGCCGAGCCGAAAGGCATGCACGTCGAGCGCGTCGGCGCGGCCGTGCTCGCTCAAGGTCGCGCCGCGCACCCGATCACGGCCGCGGCATTCGTAGGAGCCGAGGTTGTCGAGCCGCCGCAGCGGCGAGCCAAGCTTCGCGGCCGTCGGCGCGACGTCCTCGCGCAGCCAGGCCGTCACGACTTCGGCCATCTCGCAGCGCAACGTGGCCGGCGGCGCAATCGCCACCTTGCTCTTGTCCGGCAAGGTCACGCTCTCCAGCAGCACCCCATCCGGCGCGCCGCATTCGCCGGGCGCCACCAGCTTGCCGAGCAGCCGAAAGCCGGCGAACTGCGCCAGCCGCAAGTCGCAGGGCGACGGCGCCGCTGCGGGCGCCGCTTCCTGCTCGGGAAACGAGGCAAACGCTTCCTGCGGCGGCGCAGTCTGTTGCGGAATGGCGATCGGCGGCGCGCTGCGGCTATAGCCATGCTCCGGCCGCGGCCGCTTCATCGGGCGGGTCGAGGCATGCTGCGCCGCGGCGATCCCGCTCGCCCCAAGGCAGGCCAGAAGGACAAGAACGGTTTTGCCGGAGGAGGTCACGCTAGCCAAGTCTTAAAGACCATTGCGGCGACACTTTGCGGCGTCCGCCGTGCCGGAGACATCAGGCAACGACTAGACCAAGGGGCGCGCGGCCATTCAAGCGCCCCCTATTAGCGACAGTCCGCATCGGCCTGCTTCAACAAGCCCGTTTGCCTTGCCACCAATCGCGGGTAACCTTGCGGCGGCTGCCAAAGGCGGCCCGCAAAACAAATTTTTTGGGAGGACCAACCATGCTCGGGCTGATGCAGGATTGGCAATTGTTGTGCCATCGCGTCCTCGATCATGCCGCGCTCAATCATGGCGAACGGCCGGTGATTTCCCGCTCGATCGAGGGCCCGCTGCACACCACGACCTATGCGGCAATTCGCGCCCGCGCCTTGCGGCTGGCACAGCGGCTCGATCGCGACGGCATCAAGCCCGGCGACCGCGTCGCGACGCTGGCCTGGAACACTTGGCGCCACCTCGAAGCCTGGTATGGCATCATGGGCATCGGCGCGGTGTATCACACCGTCAATCCGCGCCTTTTCCCCGACCAGATTTCGTGGATCGTCAATCACGCCGAAGACCGCATGGTGATGGTCGATCTGACTTTCGTGCCGCTCCTCGAAAAGCTTGCGCCAAGGCTCAAGCCGGTCGAGCGCTACGTGGTGCTGACCGACGCCGCGCACATGCCGGCGACGACGCTGCGCAACGCCGTGCCGTACGAGGAATGGATCGCCGAGGTGGACGGCGATTTTTCCTGGAAGTCGTTCGACGAGAATACCGCGGCCGGCATGTGCTACACCTCGGGCACCACCGGCAATCCCAAGGGCGTGCTCTACTCGCATCGCTCCAACGTGCTGCATTCGATGGTCGCGGCGCAGCCCGACGCCATGGGCGTCTCGTCGCGCGATGTCGTCTTGCCGGTGGTGCCGATGTTTCACGCCAATTGCTGGGGCCTCGCCCTGACCACGCCGATGGTCGGCGCCGCTTTGGTCATGCCCGGCGCCAAGCTCGACGGCGCTTCGATCTACGAGCTGCTGGACCGCGAGCGCATCACGTTTACGGCGGCGGTGCCGACCGTATGGCTGATGCTGCTGCAATACCTCGAAGCCAACGATCTCAAGCTGCCGTATCTGCGCAAAGTCGTGATCGGCGGCTCGGCCTGCCCGCGCGCCATGATCCAGAAGTTCCAGGACGTGTACGACGTCGAGGTCTGCCACGCCTGGGGCATGACCGAGATGAGCCCGCTCGGTACGCTGGGCTCGCTCAAGCCGGACTACGCCTCCCTGACCGGCGAGGCCAAGCTCGACGTGCAGGTCAAGCAGGGCCACGCGCCGTTCGGGGTCGACATGAAGATTGCCGACGATGAGGAGCGCGAACTGCCGCGCGACGGCAAGACCTTCGGGCGGCTGAAGGTGCGCGGGCCTGCGGTGGCGCGGGCCTATTTCAAGGACGGCGGCAGCGTCCTTGATGACGAGGGTTTCTTCGATACCGGCGACGTCGCCACAGTCGACCGTCACGGCTACATGCAGATCACCGACCGTTCCAAGGATGTGATCAAATCCGGCGGCGAATGGATTTCATCGATCGACCTGGAAAACCTCGCAGTCGGCCATCCCAAGGTATCCGAGGCGGCGGTCATCGGGGTGCGGCACCCGAAATGGGGTGAGCGGCCGCTGTTGATCGTCGTCCTCAAAGAGGGGCAGTCGGCCGGCAAAGCCGAACTGCTTGGCTTCCTCGACGGCAAAATCGCCAAATGGTGGATGCCGGACGACGTGGCGTTCGTGACCGAAATACCGCACACCGCGACGGGCAAGATCCAAAAGACCACGTTGCGCGATCGCTTCAAAGACTACGAGCTGCCAAGCGCCGCAGCGTAAATAGCGGCCGGACAAACGCAGAGGCGGGGGTGGGGTTCCGTCCCGGTTCGCGCATAGCAGGATTCCGCTGACGCATACGAGCGGAACTCGGCGGCAATTTTTATCGCAAAATCAATGGGTTGCGCGAGGTCGAGTATCCGACAGTCGCTTGAATTTATACTAAGGGATTGCTGCGCCGCACAATGAACACATTCGACCGCTCTTAGGGCCCTCGGCTCAGTCAACGAGCCGTATTCACACCTCCCCACAACAACAGAGTAGGTCGATCATGGCAGGTTTTAACCTGACAAAACTCGCGTATGCTTGCGCTCTCATTGCTTCGATTATTGCTATACCAATAACTGCTTCAGCCCAGACAGGAATAGCCTCG